>NZ_JBGBPT010000015.1:0-123551 GCF_041106355.1 Streptomyces sp. BF23-19
GGCCCGCGGACGGAGTCCGGGGGTGGCCGCCCGCTCGACCTGGCCGACGTGCACGGCCGCCGGGTCGTGGAGACCCGGCACCTGGGCAACGTCAACGTGCGCGAGGAGAACGCGGCGGCGGCCCTGGAGGTCATGAGCCGCTTCGCCGTCGACCCCCGTCTTGTGCCGTACCTGCCGCCGACCATGGCGCCCACGGCCACCTCCCGCGAGGACGGCTACCTGGAGCACCCGGCCGAGGCCTTCGCCCAGTACCGGGGGGACGGCATCGCCCAGGTGGTGTGCGAGGAGAAGCACATGGGCTCCCGCGCCACGGTCCTCGTCTGCAAGGACGCCGACGCGGCTCGGACCCGCTTCGGGGTCGACGGCCCGACGGGCTCCGTCTACACCCGCACCGGGCGGCCCTTCTTCAAGGACCCGGAGGTCACCGAGGAGGTCCTCACCCGGCTGCGCTCGGCGGTCACCGACGCCGGCCTCTGGGAGGAGCTCGACACCGACTGGCTGCTGCTCGACGGGGAACTCCTGCCCTGGTCCCTGAAGTCCGCCGGCCTGCTGCGCAACCAGTACGCCGCCGTGGGCGCGGCCTCCGGCGCCGTCTTCCCGAGCGCCGTCGCCGCCCTGGAGGCGGCCACCGCCCGGGGCGTCGACACCGGCGAACTGCTGGAGCGCCAGCGCGGCCGGGCCGCCGACGCGGCCGCCTTCACCGACTCCTACCGGCGCTACTGCTGGACCACCGACGGGCTGGAGGGCGTACGGTTCGCGCCGTTCCAACTGCTGGCGGTGGCCGGGCGGTCGCTGGCCGCGGTGCCCCACGACGAGCAGCTGTTCTGGCTGGACCGGCTGGTCGCCGCCGATGAGGCGGCGGGTACCGGACTGCTCCGCCGCACCGGCCGGATCCTGGTGGACACCGCGGACGAGGACTCCGTACGGGCCGGTACTGACTGGTGGTCGGAACTGACGGCGGCCGGCGGCGAGGGCATGGTCGTCAAGCCGCTCCAGGCGTACGCCAGGGACGGCAAGGGCCGACTGGTCCAGCCCGGGGTCAAGGTCCGCGGACGCGAGTACCTGCGGATCATCTACGGCCCGGAGTACACCCGTCCGCAGCAGCTGGAGCGGCTGCGCGAGCGGTTCCTCGGGCACAAGCGCTCGCTCGCCCTGCGCGAGTACGCGCTCGGGCTGGAGGCGCTGGACCGACTGGCGGCCGACGAGCCGCTGTGGCGGGTCCACGAGGCGGTCTTCGCGGTGCTCGCGCTGGAGTCGGAGCCGGTCGACCCGCGGCTGTGAGCCGGCACCGCCGCGGGAGCGGGCCGCGTCAGCACGGCCCGTAAAGGGGTGGCCTCCGTACGGCCTCGAATTAGGTCGTATGGGGGAACTTTCGCGGAGAACTCCGGGAAAACCACCAGCGGGATCGTTCAACCAGGGCAGCGGAATGTCCGCGACCCTGGAAGGACGGAACGTCACCTATGAAGATGACCGCGCGCGGAAGCATTGCGGCACTCATGACCTGTATGGCCGCGGCCGGTGCGGCCACCCCGGCCATGGCCCAGTCGGTGCCGGTCGGTGTCCCGCTGGACGCCGTGAAGACCACGCTGGGCGTGGACGTCCCGCGCGTGGACACCGGAGTGCCGGTGCCGGCCGTGGGAGCGCCCGAGTCGCCACGCTTCCACAAGGGGAACATGCTCCCGACCCCACTGCTCCCGTCGGTCCCGATCGATACCGAGCTCGGCAGCACCCTCGTCACCTCGCCGGTGCCGAACCTGCTGGGCAAGCCGGAGACGGACGGCGAGGGTTCCGTCGAGGCGCCGGCCGCCGACCTGCTCGCCCGGACCCCCGGTCTGGTCGCCGGCGGTCTGCTGACGATGCCGGACGCCTCCAACTCCGGGGTGCCGAACCTGACCACGCCCGAACTGGGCCTGACCACCCCGGAGCTGACCGGCGCTCCCTCGGCGCTTCTCGGCCTCGCCTCCCCTCGCTGAGCGGACGCCAGGTCAAAAAGCCGTTCGGTCTGGGAATGTGTACGGCATGGGATTCCATGTCGACTCCGAGACCGGGCGGCTCCGCCGCGTCATCCTCCACCGGCCCGACCTGGAGCTGAAGCGGCTCACACCGAGCAACAAGGACGCGCTCCTCTTCGACGACGTGCTGTGGGTGCGCCGGGCCCGCCAGGAGCACGACGGCTTCGCGGACGTGCTGCGGGACCGGGGCGTGGAGGTCCACCTCTTCGGTGACCTCCTGTGCGAGGCCCTCGAGATCCCGGAGGCGAGACACCTCGTACTGGACCGGGTCTTCGACGAGAAGGAGTACGGGCCGCTCGCCACCGACCATCTGCGCTCGGTCTTCGACGGGCTGCCCTCGGCGGACCTCGCGGAGGCGCTGGTCGGCGGGATGACCAAGCGGGAGTTCCTGGAGCGGCACGCCGAGCCGGTGTCGGTGCGCTTCCACGCGCTGGATCTGGACGGTTTCCTGCTGGGCCCGCTGCCCAACCACCTCTTCACCCGGGACACCTCCGCCTGGATCTACGACGGGGTGTCGATCAACGCGATGCGCTGGCCCGCCCGGCAGCGCGAGACGGTCCACTTCGAGGCGATCTACAAGCATCACCCGCTCTTCACCACCTCCGGTGCCTTCCACTACTGGTCGCAGGGGCAGCAGGACTACCCGTCGACCATCGAGGGCGGGGACGTCCTGGTCATCGGCAACGGGGCGGTGCTGATCGGGATGAGCGAGCGGACCACCCCGCAGGCGGTGGAGATGCTGGCGCGCGGTCTGTTCGCGGCCGGTTCGGCGAAGACCATCGTGGCCCTCGACATGCCGAAGTCCCGGGCCTTCATGCACCTGGACACGGTGATGACGATGGTCGACGGAGATACGTTCACTCAGTACGCCGGACTCGGCATGCTCCCCTCCTACACGATCGAGCCGGGCGGCGGTCCGCACGAGCTGAAGGTGACCGACCACCCGGAGGACCACATGCACCGGGCCATCGCGGCGGCGCTCGGTCTGGACTCGATCCGGGTGCTGACCGCGACGCAGGACGTGCACTCGGCCGAGCGCGAGCAGTGGGACGACGGGTGCAACGTGCTGGCCGTGGAGCCGGGGGTGGTGGTCGCCTACGAGCGGAACGTGACGACCAACACGCACCTGCGCAAGATGGGCATCGAGGTGATCGAGATCCCGGGCAGCGAGCTGGGGCGGGGCCGGGGCGGGCCGCGCTGCATGAGCTGCCCGGTCGAGCGGGACGCGGTCTGAGGCGGCCGGACCTGGGGGAGGAGTCCCGGGTCCGGGGGAAGACCCCGGGCCCGGTCTGTATATCAATACAGAGGATCGTATAGACTTCCAGCATCCCCTGTCACCGTGACGCTGGAGCGACCCCATGGCCACCGACCTCGCCGGCCGTAGTTTTCTCAAGGAGCTGGACTTCACGGCCGCCGAGTTCCGCGGTCTGATCGAGCTCGCCGCCGACCTGAAGGCGGCCAAGAAGGCCGGGGTCGAGCAGCGCCTCCTCCGGGGCAGGAACATCGCGCTGATCTTCGAGAAGACCTCGACGCGGACCCGCTGCGCCTTCGAGGTCGCCGCCGCGGACCAGGGCGCGCACACCACCTACCTGGATCCGGCCGGCTCCCAGATGGGACACAAGGAGTCGGTCAAGGACACCGCCCGGGTGCTCGGCCGGATGTTCGACGGGATCGAGTACCGGGGCGACAGCCAGCAGGCCGTCGAGGAACTCGCCGCCCACTCCGGCGTCCCCGTCTTCAACGGCCTCACCGACGACTGGCACCCGACCCAGATGCTGGCCGACCTGCTCACCATGACCGAGCACACCACCAAGCCGCTGGACCGGATCGCCTTCGCCTACCTCGGCGACGCCCGCTTCAACATGGGCAACTCCTACCTCGTGACCGGCGCGCTGCTGGGCATGGACGTACGGATCGTCGCGCCCCGGGCCTACTGGCCCGCCGAGCCGGTGGTGGCCGCGGCGCGGGAGCTCGCGGCGAAGAGCGGCGCCCGGCTCACCCTGACCGAGGAGGTCACCGAGGGGGTCGCCGGCGCGGACTTCGTCGTGACCGACATCTGGGTGTCCATGGGGGAGCCCAAGGAGGTCTGGGACGAGCGGATCGCGGCCCTGTCCCCGTACGCGGTGACCATGGACGTGCTGCGCGCCACCGGCAACCCGGACGTGAAGTTCATGCACTGCCTGCCGGCCTTCCATGACCTCGGCACCAAGGTGGCCCGGGAGATCCACGAGCGGCACGGGCTCGACTCCCTGGAGGTGACGGACGAGGTGTTCGAGTCGGAGCACTCCATCGTCTTCGACGAGGCCGAGAACCGGCTCCACACCATCAAGGCAGTGCTCGTCGCCACTCTCGGCCGGCGGTCCGGCCGAGGTGACGCATAGTCATGCGCCGGTGGGGCCGGTCCGCTGCGCGGGCAGGGTGAACCACACGGCCTTGCCGTGCGGGGTGGACCGGTGGCCGCAGTCGGAGCTCAGGCTCCGGATCAGCAGCAGGCCGCGGCCGTGCTCCTGCCAGGGGTCGGGCCGGTCGGCGTCCGGACGGGCCGACAGGTTCCCGGGCGGGCAGGGGTCGCCGTCGTGGACCTCGACCTGGCAGCCGTTCGCCAGCAGTTGCACGACCAACTCGATCGCGGCGCCGGAGCTGGTGTGCTCCACGGCGTTGGCGACCAGCTCCGCCGTCAGGAGCTCCGCGGTGTCCCGGTCCGCGGGCGCGTCGGTGTCGGCCAGCGCGGTGCGGACGAGGGCGCGGGCGAGGGGTACGGCCGCCGCCGTGTGGGGCAGGGCGATCCGCCAGGCGGAGGCGTCGGGCAAGGAAGGGCCATCCGTTCCGGGGTCGGGGGGTCGGCTTCGGGCTCGGATCCGGGTAGGGAAGGTAGACATCCCACTTTCAACGATACGAAGTCGAATTCTCATTCCGCAGGCGCCCCCTGGATCCTCCTGCGATGGCGAAGATGTCGCGCTTCTGTGACGGCAGTCACGATCTGGTGATACCGTCGGTGAGGTGAGCCCCTTCATCGGTTCCACACCAGCGACCGAACGGTGGCACCACCTCCGGGTCACCCGGCAGGACGGCGTCGCCACCGTCACCTTCGACCGCCCCGAAAAGCTGAACGCGCTCACCTTCGGCGCCTACGCCGACCTGCGCGATCTGCTCGGCGAACTGTCCCGTGAGCGCTCCGTACGCGCCCTCGTGCTCGGCGGCGAGGGCCGCGGCTTCTGCTCCGGCGGGGACGTGGACGAGATCATCGGCGCCACCCTCGCCATGGACACCGCCCAGCTCCTCGACTTCAACCGGATGACCGGCCAGGTGGTCCGCGCCCTCCGCGAATGCCCCTTCCCGGTGATCGCCGCCGTGCACGGGGTGGCCGCCGGAGCCGGAGCCGTCCTCGCCCTCGCCGCCGACTTCCGGATCGCCGACCCCACCGCCCGCTTCGCCTTCCTCTTCACCCGCGTCGGCCTCTCCGGTGGCGACATGGGCGCGGCCTACCTGCTGCCCCGGGTCGTCGGCCTCGGCCACGCCACCCGCCTACTGATGCTCGGAGAGCCCGTACACGCGGCCGAGGCCGAGCGGATCGGCCTGCTCAGCGAGCTCACCGAGGAGGGCAAGGCCCACGTACGGGCCGCCGAACTCGCCGCACGCCTGGCCGCGGGCCCCGCCCTCGCCCACGCGCAGACCAAGGCGCTGCTCACCGCCGAGCTCGACATGCCCCTGGCGGCGTCCGTGGAACTGGACGCCAACACCCAGGCCCTGCTGATGCACGGCCAGGACTACGCGGAGTTCCACGCCGCCTTCACCGGGAAGCGGCCGCCGGAGTGGAAGGGCAGGTAGCCACATGACTCCTGGTGCCATGCGGGTCGCCGTCGTCGGCGGGGGACCGGGAGGCCTCTACGCCGCCGCGCTGCTGGCCCGCCAGGGCCACACGGTGGAGGTCTGGGAGCGCAATGCCCCGGACGACACCTTCGGCTTCGGCGTAGTGCTCTCCGACGAGACCCTCGGCGGCATCGAGCGGGCCGACACCGTCGTCCACACGGCCCTGAGCGCGGAGTTCGTGCGCTGGGACGACGTGGACATCGTGCACCGAGGCCGGCTGCTGACCTCCGGCGGCCACGGCTTCGCGGCCATCGGGCGGCGCCGGCTGTTGGAGATCCTGCACCAGCGCTGCGTCGGCCTCGGCGTCCGCCTCCGCTTCCGCTCCGAGGCCCCGGCCGTGGCCGAACTCGCCGCCTCGTACGACCTGGTGGTCGCGGCCGACGGGGTGCACAGCGCGATCCGGGAGGCCGGCGCCGCACACTACGGGCCGACGCTGACCGCCGGACGCTGCCGCTACATCTGGCTCGCCGCCGACTTCGCCTTCGACGCCTTCCGCTTCGAGATCGCGGAGACCGAGCACGGGGTCATGCAGCTGCACGCCTACCCCTACGCGGCCGACGCCTCCACGGTGATCGTGGAGATGCGCGACGAGGTGTGGCGGGCGGCCGGCTTCGACCTGTGCGACGAGGACGAGTCGGCGGCCCGCTGCGCCAAGATCTTCAGCGAGGCCCTGCGCGGGCGCCCGCTGCACGGCAACCGCTCCACCTGGACGCGGTTCCGTACCGTCGTCAACGAGGGCTGGTCGCACGACAACGTCGTCCTGCTCGGCGACGCGGCGCACACCGCCCACTTCTCCATCGGGTCCGGCACCAAACTGGCCGTCGAGGACGCGCTCGCGCTCGCCGAAGCGGTGGGCGCCGCACCGGACGACGTCCCGGCCGCCCTCGCCGCGTACGAAGCGGCACGCCGCCCGGCGGTCGCCAGCACCCAGCGGGCTGCGGCCGCCAGCCGGCAGTGGTTCGAGGAGATCGCCGGATACGTCGACCAGCCCGCCCGGCAGTTCGCCTTCAACCTCCTCACCCGCAGCCGCCGGGTCACCCACGACAACCTCCGGCTGCGCGACGCGCGCTTCACGCGGGCGGTGGAGAAGGACTTCGGCTGCCCGAACGGCACCCCCGCGATGTTCACGCCCTTCACCCTGCGGGGCCTGACCCTGCGCAACCGGGTCGTCGTCTCCCCCATGGACATGTACTCGGCGCGGGAGGGCGTGCCCGGCGACTTCCACCTCGTGCACCTGGGGGCGCGGGCCCTCGGCGGCCCCGGCCTGGTGATGACGGAGATGGTCTGTGTGTCCGCCGAGGGCCGGATCACCCCCGGCTGCACCGGCCTCTACACCGAGGAACAGGCGGCCGCCTGGAAGCGGATCGCCGACTTCGTCCACACCTCGGCGCCCGGCACCGCCCTCGGCGTCCAGCTCGGCCACGCGGGCCGCAAGGGCTCGACCCGGGTGATGTGGGAGGGCATGGACGACCCCCTGCCCGAGGGCAACTGGCCACTGGTGGCCGCCTCCGCGCTGCCCTACCGGCCCGGCGCCTCGGCGCTCCCGCGCGCCCTCGGGCAGGACGACATGGTCGCGCTGCGCTCCGAGTTCGCGGCCGCCGCCGTCCGCGCCGCCGACGCGGGGTTCGACCTGCTCGAACTGCACTGCGCCCACGGCTATCTGCTCTCCGGGTTCCTGTCCCCGCTGACCAACCACCGTGACGACGAGTACGGCGGCTCCCTGGAGAACCGGCTCCGGTTCCCGCTGGAGGTTTTCGACGCGGTCCGCGCGGTCTGGCCCGAGGACCGCCCGATGACGGTCCGCCTCTCGGCCACCGACTGGGCGCCCGGCGGCACCTCGCCCGAGGAGTCGGTGCGGAGCGCGGCCGCCTTCGCGGCCCGGGGCGCGGACGCCATCGACGTCTCGACCGGCCAGGTGGTCGCGGACGAGGCCCCCGAGTACGGGCGCTCGTACCAGACCCCGTACGCCGACCGGATCCGGGGCGCGCTCGGCGTCCCCGTCATCGCGGTCGGCGCCATCTCCTCCTGGGACGACGTGAACTCCCTGCTGCTGGCCGGCCGCGCCGACCTCTGCGCCCTCGGTCGCCCCCACCTCTACGACCCCCACTGGACCCTGCACGCGGCAGCCGAGCAGTCCTACGAAGGCCCGGGTGCGCCCTGGCCGGCCCCGTACCGCGCGGGCAGCCGCACCCCGCCGACGGGCCGCGGCTAGGCCGTCTCGGCGGTCCTGCCGGACCCGGTGGATCGCCGGGTCCGGCAGACGAGACGCCAGGCGCGCGGGGGCCGTCAGGCCGCGACGATCTCGGTGCGGTCCTCGACCGGGGTGTAGCCCAGACGCAGGTACACGCCGTTGCTGGTGGGGTTGGCCAGGTCCGTGAAGAGGAGGACCTCGGCGGCGCCGGTCGCGTACGCCGCTTCGCTCGCCGCGTGCGTGACCCCGGCGGCGTAGCCGCGGCCGCGGTGCTCCGGTGGTGTGTAGACCGGGCCGATGCGGGAGGCCGAGCCGATCGCGCGGGAGAAACCGGCCAGCGAGACGGGGGCCCCGGCCCGCTCCCACAGCAGGGCCCCGCCGTAGGAGATCCGGTCGCGCAGCACGGGCTCGGAGGCGCTGCCCGGCACACCCGCTTCGGCCTTGAAGGCCGTGACCCACTCCAGCAGCAGCGGGAGGTCGGCCTCGGTGGCGGGTCGGGCCCGCCCGGCCGGGGCGGGGTCCGGGGCGGCCAGGGCGGCCAGCCGGTACAGGCGCTGCTCCTCGGAGGTCCGGGTGGGCCGCCCCCAGGCCTCGGCCAGCACCCGGGCGTCCGCGCGGCGGGCGTTGAGCGTGCGGACCCCGGCGAGCAGCGGTTCGGTGGCGAGCTCGGCCCCCAGCGCGCGGACCGCCTCCTCGGGCAGCACGCCGAGGTGCAGCGGGAACGGCGGGGTGCACAGCAGGCCACCGGTGACGGCTCCGTCGGCCCCGGTCCACCAGCCGAAGAAGGGGGTGTCGCCGCCGTAGGTGCCGGTGCCGCGCCGCGCCAGCGCGTCGGTCACGCTCAGCAGGACGGTGTTGGGGACGGGCCGCGCGGCCAGGGCCGGGCCCGCCGCGCGCACGAAGGCCGCCAGGTCCGTGGTGAAGGTCCAGTTCATGGCCCATCGTGGCGCGGCGCGCGGCCCGCCCGCACCCGGATTTCCGCCCCGGGTCCGCGGGACGGCCGTCGAGGGTGGCGAACACGGCCGGTCAGGGGTGCGCGAAGCCCTCCCCGCCGGCGCGCAGCCGTTCGTGCAGCTCGGCGAAGACGGCCGCCGCCCGGTCGCCCGGCCAGTCCGCCGGGAGCAGGTCCCGCGGCAGGCCCGGATCGGCGTACGGCAGCCGGCGCCAGGTGTCCAGCGCCAGGAGGTAGCCCCGGTAGGCCTCCTCCGGGGTCGGCTCCGGGCCGGACCGCAGGGCGCGCAGGACGGGTTCGTGCAGGTCCAGGAATTCCTCGTGCTGCTTGGCCAGGGCCGCCAGGTCCCACCAGCGGGCCACCGCCTCGGCGGTCGGGGCGAATCCCAGGTGGGCGCCGCGGAACAGTTCCACGTACGGGGTCAGGTGCAGCCGCTCCAGGGTGTGCGCGGTCTCCTCGGCGAACCGGGCCGGAGCGATCCACACGCCCGGTGCCACCGCGCCGAAACCGAGCCGGGCCAGCCGCGAGCGCAGCAGGTGCCGCTTGTTCCGCTCCTGCTCCGGGACCGAGAAGACCGCCACCAGCCACTCGTCCGACAGCTGTGGGCTGCCGTAGATCCGGCGATCGCCGTCGTCGAGCAGCTGCCGGGCCTCCTCGGAGAGCCCGTACGCCGCCGAGCCGTCCGCCGTGCGCTCGGGCAGCAGGAAGCCGCGCCGCTTCAGCCGGGACACCGACGAGCGGACGGACGGGGCGTCCACGCCGGCCGCGCCCAGCAGGCGGATCAGCGCGGCCACCGGGACCGGGCCCTCGAAGGCCCGCCCGTAGGCTCCGTAGAACGTGACGATCAGGGATCGCGGGGTGTGCTGCTCGACCACGGGTTCACTCTAGATCCTGTGGGGCGGTTCAGGTCGGGCGTCGGGATCGCGCAGCCGGAAGCGCTGCAGTTTGCCCGTCGCGGTGCGGGGGAGGGCGGGGAGGAAGACGAAGGAACGCGGGCACTTGTGCGGGGCCAGTTCCGCCCGCATGAAGGTGCGCAGGACCTCCTCCGTCAGCACCGCGCCGTCGCGTGCCACGGTGTACGCCACCACGATCTGCCCGCGTCGCTCGTCGGGGAGGCCCACCACCGCCGCCTCCACCACGTCCGGGTGGCGCAGCAGGGCCTCCTCCACCTCGGGGCCCGCGATGTTGTAGCCCGCCGAGACGATCATGTCGTCGGCCCGGGCGACGTAGCGGAAGTAGCCGTCCGGATCGCGGACGTAGGTGTCACCGGTCAGATTCCATCCGTCCCGTACGTACTCGCCCTGCCGGGGATCGGCCAGGTAGCGGCAGCCCACCGGGCCGCGGACGGCCAGCAGTCCCGGCTCGTCGTCCGGGACCGGCCGGCCGGCCCGGTCCACCACCCGGGCCTCCCAGCCCGGGACCACCCGGCCCGTCGTACCGGGCCGGATGTCCTCGTCGGCGGCGGAGATGAAGATGTGCAGCAGCTCGGTCGCCCCGATGCCGTTGATGATGCGCAGGCCGGTGCGCTCGTACCAGGCCTGCCAGGTGGCGGCGGGCAGGTTCTCCCCGGCCGAGACGCAGCGGCGCAGCGCCGACAGGTCGTACATGCCCACGTCGTACGGGCCCAGCGAGTCCAGCATCGTCCGGTACGCGGTGGGCGCGGTGAACAGCACCGTCACCCGGTGCTCGGCGAGCGCGGGCAGCAGCCGGCGCGGCACCGCCTCCTCCAGCAGCAGCGCCGAGGCCCCGGCGCGCAGCGGGAAGACGACCAGCCCGCCGAGGCCGAAGGTGAAGCCGAGCGGCGGGCTGCCCGCGAAGACGTCGTCGGGGCGGGGTCGCAGCACGTTGCGGGAGAAGGTGTCGGCGACCGCGAGCAGGTCACGGTGGAAGTGCATGCAGCCCTTGGGCCGCCCGGTGGTCCCGGAGGTGAAGGCGATCAGGGCGACGTCGTCCGCCGAGGTCGGGGCGGCCGGGAACGGGTCGGGGTGTCTCTCGGCCAGCCGGAGCAGATCGTCCGGGGCGGCGCCCCCGTACACGGTGATCCGCAGCCCCGGCACCTCCGCCTTGACCAGGTCGTCCAGCACGTCCGCGTGGCACAGGGCGTGCCCCACCCGAGCCATCGCGCACACCGTGGCCAGCTCCTGCGCGCGCTGCTGGGGCAGTACGGTGACGGCCACCGCGCCCGCCTTCATCACCGCGAGCCAGCAGGCCGCGAGCCAGGGGCCGGTGGGCCCGCGCAGCAGCACCCGGTTGCCGGGGACCACGCCGAGGTCGGCGGTGAGGGTGTGGGCCAGGCGGTCCACGCGCTCGCGCAGACCGCCGTACGTCCACACCTCGCCCGTGGAGCTGCGGAAGGCCGGGCGGTCGGCGCCCGCCGGACCGAACCGGGCGATGGTGGCGTCGAGCAGCTCGGCCCCGCAGTTCAGGCGGTCCGGGTAGGCCAGTTCGGGCAGATCGAAGACAAGCTCCGGCCAGGTGCCCGCGGGTGGCAGATGGTCACGGGCGAAGGTGTCGGTGTGAGCGGAAGGCTTGAGGTCCAAGGCGGGTCGCCCCCCTTGCAGCGGTCCGGGGTGGGGTGGAGCCGGCCGTGCGGTAGTTCCCCCGGCCACAGCCGGAAGGTCCTTCCAGGAGCGTATCGTGATGGTGACGGCAGTCAACAGGACGCGATAGATGCGGGGATATTCGGATGACCGGATTCGCGCTCGGGGTGGACCAGGAGGAGTGGTGCGGGCAGCTGCGCGCACTGGCGGCGGAGCGGCTGCGGCCACTGGCCGAGAAGGGGGAACCGGGGCGGGTCAACCGGCCGCTGCTGGCGGCGCTGGGCGAGCTGGGCCTGCTGGAGCGGGTGTTCGCCTCGGGCGCGCTGGAACTGTGCCTGCTGCGGGAGTCCCTCGCCTACGGTTGCACGGAGGCCGAGACGGCGCTCGCCCTGCAGGGGCTCGGGGCGTACCCGGTCCTGCGGGCGGGCAGCGAGGAGCAGCGCGAGCGCTGGCTGCCGCGGGTACGCGCCGGGCAGGCGGTGGCGGCCTTCGCACTGAGCGAGCCGGGGGCGGGCTCGGACGCGGCGGCACTGGCCTTGGCGGCGACCGCCGATCCTGCCGTCGATCCGGCCGCCGGTGGTGGCTGGCGGCTCAGCGGTGAGAAGTGCTGGATCTCCAACGCTCCCGAAGCGGATTTCTACACCGTGTTCGCCCGAACGGGCGAGGGGCCGGGTGCGAAGGGGGTCTCGGCCTTCCTGGTCCCGGCCGACCGCCCCGGACTCTCCGGCGCACCCCTGGACATGCTCTCGCCGCACCCCATCGGCTCCCTCGCCTTCGACGGGGTGCCGGTCGGCCAGCGGGACCTGCTCGGCGAACCCGGGCGGGGGTTCCGCGTCGCGATGGACACCCTGAACCTCTTCCGGCCGAGCGTCGGCGCCTTCGCGGTGGGCATGGCCCGGGCCGCGCTGGACGCGACGCTCACGTACACGGCGGACCGGACCGCCTTCGGCGGGACGCTGAGCGACCTCCAGGCGGTGGCGCACCGGGTGGCCGAGATGGCCACCCGCACGGAGGCGGCCCGGCTGTTGGTGTACGCGGCGGCCGGGGCGTACGACCGCGGCGCGGGGGACGTCCCGCGCCGGGCGGCGATGGCGAAACTGCTGGCCACGGAGACGGCCCAGTACGTGGTCGACCACGCGGTCCAACTGCACGGCGCGGTCGCCCTCCAGCGCGGCCACCTGCTCGAACACCTCTACCGGGAGGTGCGGGCACCGCGGATCTACGAGGGGGCGAGCGAGGTGCAGCGCACGATCATCGCGAAGGAGCTGTACGCGGGGGTGGTGGCGCGATGAGCCTGGAGCGGATCAACCCGGCGGAGCTGTCGCCCGCGACGGGCTTCTCGCACGCGGTCGCGGCGACCGGCACCCGGCTGGTGTTCCTGGCGGGCCAGACCGCTCTGGACGGTGCGGGCAAGGTGGTGGGCGAGAGCCTGCCGGAGCAGTTCGAGATCGCCCTCACCAACCTCCTGACGGCCCTCGCCGCGGCGGGCGGCACCCCGGCGGACCTGGCCCGGGTGACGGTGTACGCGGTGGACGTGGCGGCGTACCGGACCCACGTGGCCGAACTGGGCCGCATCTGGCGGCGGTCGGCGGGCCGCGACTACCCGGCGATGGCCGTCATCGGCGTGGCCCGCCTCTGGGACGACCAGGCCCTGGTGGAACTCGACGGGGTCGCGGTCCTGCCCTAGGGGGTGTCCCGGGCGCCGGGACGGCCGCGGGTGCGTGGGTGGGGCTGAGCCCCGCCCACGCACCTGCGCACACGGCTTCGCCGGCCGGACCGTGGTCGCGCGCCCGTCCCGCGGGGGCACTCCGCCGTGTCCGCCCCGGACCCCGGCAAGATCCGAAAGAGACGACCTAGTCCCGTGCGCGGATACGGCGGTACTCGTCCGTCCGGACGCCGCCCACGCCCCAGTCCTCCAGCTCCACCTCGTCGATGAGGACGAAGGTGGTGGCCGGGTCCTTGTCGAGGACCTGGACCAGCAGGTCGGTCACACCGGCGATGATCTCGGCCTTCTGGGCGGCGGTGGCGCCTTCACGGGTGATCCTGACGTTGACGTACGGCATGGTGACGGATGTCCTTCCGGTGGGCAGGGGAGAGGGGCGTCGGCTCAGGCGCGACCGGTGACGTGGCCGCCGTCCACGCGCAGGGCGTGGCCGGTGACGAAGGTGGCGCCCGCGAGGTAGAGCACCGCCTCGGAGATCTCCGCGACCTCGCCGACCCGGTTCAGCAGGGCGAGCCCGCCGAAGGAGTCCACATCGGATCCCGCGTGCAGCGGGGTGCGGATGATGCCGGGGGACACGAGGTTCACGCGGATGCCGTCGGCGGCGAGTTCGGCGGCCAGGCTGGTCGTCAGCGCGTGCACCCCCGCCTTGCTGACCACCGGCGCGGAGGACGGGAAGCCCGCCAGCGCGTGGTCCACCAGGACGGTGCCGATGTTGACGATGCTGCCGCCCCGGCCCTGCGCGCGCAGCGCCCGTACGACGGCCTGGGTGGTGAGGTACGTGCCCTTGAGGTTGCCGGTCAGGAAGCCGTCGAGTTCTTCCTCGGTGACCTCGGTGAAGGGCTTGGGGGCGAAGGTACCCGCGTTGTTGACCAGGACGTCGATGCGGCCGAATCGGTCCAGGGCGGTACGGACGAGGGCCTCGCCCGTCGCCGGCTCGGCGATGGCGCCCGCGACCCACGCGATCCGCCCGGGGTGACCGAGGTCGGCCGCGGCCTTGGCGAGGCGGTCGCCGTCCCGGCCGTTCAGGACGACATTGGCGCCGCTCGCGAGGAAGGCGCGGGCGATGTCCAGGCCGATGCCGCTGGAGGAGCCGGTGACCAGAGCGGTGGTGGCGGTGTCGTTGATGTCCGTGTGCGTGTCGTTCATGGCGCTGTGCCTTTCGTCGGTGTCGTCCGTCGGGGTCCCGACCGGCTGACACCACGAACCTAGGAGCGCCCAACTCATAACACCACGACGAAGATTGGAGCGTGCCATAATCTTTGATTATGGATGTGGATCTGCGTGACCTGGAGCTCTTGGCCGCCACCGCCGAGGCCGGCTCGCTGACCGCCGCCGCCGAGCGGCTCTACGTGAGCCAGCCCGCCCTCAGCCAGCGGCTCACCCGGCTGGAGGCCCGCCTGGGCATGGCCCTCTTCGACCGCAAGGGCCGCCGCCTGGTCCCCAACGCCGCGGGCCGCCGACTGCTGGTCGCGGCCCGCCACGTCATCGGCGAACTGGACTCGGCGGCCCGGGACCTGCGCGAGATCCGTGACGGGCGCGACCGGCGGGTCCGCTTCACCGCGCAGTGCAGTACGACCTTCCCGTGGCTGCCGCCGGTGCTCCGCGCGTTCCGCGAGCGCGCGCCGGACATCGACGTACGCATCGAGACCGTTGCCGACGACGCGCCGATCCCGGCCCTGCTCGCCGACCTCGTCGACGTCGCGCTGGTCACCAAGCCGGACCTGCAGATGGACCGGGTGTCGCTGACCAGACTGTTCGAGGACGAGATGGTGGCCGTGGTGCCCGCCGGCCACCCGTGGGCCTCGCGCGCGCACCTGACCGCCCGTGACTTCGACGGAGCCGACCTCGTCCTCTACGACTTCTACGACCAGAAGCGGATCCCGTCGATGCCGCTGCCGATCCCCGTCGGGGCCCGGCCGGCCCGGATCACCACCATGCCGGTGGTGACCGACCTGGTGATCGAGATGGTGGCCGGCGGCCAGGGCGTGACCGTGCTGCCCAACTGGGTGGCCGCCCCCTACGCGGCCTCGCACGGCCTCGCCCTCGTCGGCATCGGCGCGCGGCCACTGACCCGTACCTGGTTCTGTGCCACCCGCACCGGACCGCGCCCGCCCCACGTGGAGGCCTTCGTCGAGGAGCTGACCGCCCGGCTCACCACCCCGCACAGCGTCTAGTGGTGTGACCCGGTGGACCTTTCCGGTCACAGCGCCAGGACGTTCAGGGAGTCTCCAGGAGCAGGCCCATCCACTCCTCGATGCCGGCCACCGTGCGCGGGAGCGCGCCCGACATCAGGCGGGCGCCGTCCGCCGTGATGACCAGGTCGTCCTCGATGCGGACGCCGATGCCCCGCAGTTCCGCCGGGAGGGTCTCGTCGTCGGGCTGGAGGTAGAGGCCCGGCTCCACCGTCAGGACCTGCCCCTCCTCCAGGACGCCGTCCAGGTACGTCTCGGCCCGCGCCTTCGCGCAGTCGTGCACGTCCAGCCCCAGCATGTGGCCGCTGCTGCACAGCGTGTACCGCCGGTGCAGGTCGCCCTCCGCGTCCTTCAGGACGCCCCACTCCGCCAGGCCCTCCGCGATCACCCGCATCCCGGCCCGGTGGAAGTCCCCGAAGCTCGCCCCCGGGCGCAGCGCCGCGATGCCCGCGTCCTGGGCGGCGAGGACCAGTTCGTACACCTGGCGCTGGACGGGGGAGAAGCGGCCCGACAGCGGGAGGGTGCGGGTGATGTCCGCCGTGTAGAGGGTGTCCGTCTCCACGCCCGCGTCCAGGAGCAGCAGCTCCTCGCCGTTCAGTCGGCCGTCGTTGCGGATCCAGTGCAGGGTGCAGGCGTGGGCGCCGGACGCCGCGATCGTCTCGTAGCCGGTGCCGTTGCCCTCCGCCCGGGCGCGCAGACCGAAGACCCCCTCGATCCAGCGCTCCCCGCGCGGATGCGCCAGCGCGCGCGGCAGGGCCCGTACGACGTCCTCGAAGCCCGCCGTGGTGTGGTCGACGGCCAGCTGGAGCTGAGCCACCTCCCACGCGTCCTTCACCAGGCGCAACTCCGAGAGGGCGGAGGCGAGTTCGGCGTCGGAGGTCGCGTTGCGGCCCGTCGGTGAACCGAGCCGGTCCAGGTGCGCGCAGCGGATGCCGGTGAGGCGTTCGGCCTCCGCGAGGTCGGGCCGGCGGCCCACCCAGAACTCCCCGTACCGGCGGTCCCGGTAGAACTCCCCGTCCCCGCCCGTCCGCGGCGAGCGCGGCCGCAGGTACAGCACGGCCTCGTGGGCGTGCGGACCCGACGGCTCCATGACCAGGACGTGGCCCGCCTGGTCCTCGCCGGTGAGGCCGGTCAGCCAGGCGTACGCGCTGTGCGGCCGGAAGCGGTGGTCGCAGGCGTTGGAGCGGACCTTCAACTCCCCGGCCGGGACGATCAGCCGCTCGCCCGGGAAGCGGGCGGAGAGCCGCGCCCGGCGGGCCGGGGTGACGTCGTGACCGGGGACGCGGGCGGAGTCGGGCAGCGGGCTCGCGGCCCAGTTCCCCGCCATGAACCGGGACAACTCGGGTGACACCGGACGGTCGTGACTGCCCGTGTTGAGCGGGGCGGGAGCGTGGGCGGAGGCGTCGGCGGGGGCTTCGGTCACGAGGACTCCCTCAAGAAGTTGTGAACTGGTGTGCGCACAGGTCTTGTCAGTGCAATTTCACATTACTATGTTACAGCTCACATCGCGGCACGTTAACCCCCGTCAAACGCCGTGTGACGCAGGGCAGTTCACGCACCACCCCCCACCTCACCCTCTCCAATCAGGAGTCATCGGTGCTCAAGCACAGAGCTGTGCGCTCTTCCCTTCTCGCCTCCGCCGTAGCCGTGACCCTCCTCGCCACCGCGGGACAGGCCACCACGCAGGCCGCCGAGTTCGCGGCCCCGGCACCCTTCACCGGCGCACAGGCCGCCCCGGCCGCCCCCGCCCCCGCCCCCGGCCCCACGGGGAACCCGTTCGACGAGGTCGACCGTCTGGCCGACCCGAAGGACAACACCCCGGCGCCGGCCCCGGCCCCGGGCGGGCAGAACATCACCGGGCAGGTCCCGGGCGCCGCGACCGCCGCCGCGCCCGCCGACGACCTGCAGAAGCGCGGTAGGACGGCCAAGGCGGCCCCCACCGCGAAGAGCGTCGCCGCAGGCGTCCCCTGCACCCTCGACGGGATCACCGGACTCACCCCCGAGCAGTTCGCCGACTTCCTCGCGGACCAGGCCGTGCTCGCCGACGGCTGCCTGCGCGGCCTGATCTGGACCTGGGACGCCCGCCTGACCCCGGTCATGTCGGACGCGCACGTGCAGGCCGTCTCCCGCCGGATATCCGGCCTGGCCGCCGCCCACGACGGCCGTAACTCCTCCCACCTGGAGGAGATGTTCACGTACCTGCACGCGGTCGCCTACCACGACTACTCGCGCCCCGAGATCGACGTCACCGACGCCCCCACCGTCGACGCCATGCGCCGCGCCATCGCCGACTTCGGCGCCGCCGCCCACACCTTCGACGCGACGCCCTCCAACGCCCGCACCCTGCGCGAGGCCCTCTACGCCGGCAGCGCGCCCGGCCTGCGCCAGCACCAGCTCGGCCTCATCAAGAAGGTCCTGGCCACCATGGACCCGGCCCACCCGGCCACCCACCTCGACGCCGGCTGGGGTGGCGCCGCGCTGGCCGCGCTGTCCGTCTCCTACCTGGGCGTCTACCCGGGCAACCAGGACGCGGCGTTCCACTCCGCCGTGGCCGCGGACCCCTCCTACCGCGACGCCTTCAAGGCCTTCGCCGGCTACACCCACCTCAAGGGCACCGGCAACGCCTGGGTGGTGCGCGACGCGCTGAGCGAGTACGCCCGGTTCGGCCAGGTCGAGGGCCTGCGGGACCGGGTCGTGGCCGACCTCGGCGCGATGCTCGGCCCGGTCCGGGCGGCCTTCGGCGACGGGAGCGAACCGTGGGCCAAGATCGTCTCGTGGCTCAACGTCTACGAGGCCTGCAAGCCGTACGGGGTGTGCAAGGAGGACATCGAGAAGCAGCTCTTCCCCTACACCTACTCCTACGACAACGGCGCCATCAAGGTCCGCACCGCCCTGGACCGGGCCACGGTCGACCAGCTCTACTACGCGAGCAAGCAGGTGAAGGCCCAGTACCACCGGGTGCTCGGCACCGACCAGCCGCTCGCGGGCGACCCCAACACCACGCTGAACATCGTGCTCTACGCCTCCCGCGCCGACTACGTGAACTACCACCCGATCCTGACCGGCTACGACACCAACAACGGCGGCATCTACATCGAGAACGGCGCCACCTTCTACACCTACCAGCGCCGCGTCCCGCAGGACTCCTCGCTCACCCTCGAGGAGCTCTTCCGGCACGAGTACACGCACTACCTCAACGGCCGCTTCGCCGTGCCCGGCTTCTTCGGCGAGGGCGAGTGGTACGAGAGCGACCGGACGACCGCCATGGACGAGGGCACGGCCGAGTTCTTCGACGGCGCCACCCGCGACAACGGCATCGCCGTCCGCAAGTCCCTGGTCAAGAGCATCATCAGCGACACGGCCGGCGGCGGCCCGCGCATGAGCGTCGAGCAGCTGCTGAACGCCACCTACGACGGCGACGGCTTCCGCTTCTACAGCTACGCGGGCACCTTCTTCGAGTTCCTGTGGACCGAGAAGCCCACGCTGCTGCGCGAGATGTACACGCACCTGCGGAACAACGACGTGGCGGCGTACGACGCCTGGCGCCACCGGATGGGCGCGGACACCTACCTCCAGCGCGACTACGACCGCTTCCTGGACGCGCAGATCGCCAAGGTCGACCAGCTCTACGTGCCGAACACCTCCTTCACCCCGAACGACCAGCTGCGCGACGCCGCGCTCGCCTCGGTGAAGTCCTCCTTCGCCACGGCCACGCAGAACACCCCGGACTGCAAGGAGAACGGCGACGCCGCCAAGCGCCGCTTCACCTGTACCGGTCGGATCACGGCGAACCTGAAGAACTGGCGCAACGACGACCAGGTCTTCAAGGACATGTCGGAGACGGTCGACTACTTCATCCTCGACCGGGCGGGCGCGGCCTCCAACAACCTCGCCGACATGAACTGCTCCTTCGGTCCGGTGGAGATCTGGACCAACAAGGTCGCGGGCACCTCCAGTTACAGCTGTGAGGGTCCCCTCCGCGGCTGACCGGCACCCGGCCCGGCGCCACCGCCGGGCCGACGCCGGCCCGGCACCGGGCCGGTCCCGCATCCGAGGGGGGTGCGGGACCGGTCCGGGCGTCTGGGCAGGCCCTAAAGAATGTGACATATTACTGCCGTGCTCAAGAGACACTCCCTGGACGCCGTGATCATCGGCGCCGGCGTCGTCGGGGCGGCCTGCGCCTACTACGCGGCCCGCGCCGGACTCTCCGTCGCCGTGGTCGACCGGGGCCCCGTGGCGGGCGGTACCACCGGCGCCGGCGAAGGCAACCTGCTGGTCTCCGACAAGGAGGCCGGACCCGAACTCGACCTCGCCCTGTTGTCCACCCAGCTGTGGACCGAACTCGCCGCGGTCCTCCCGCGGGAGATGGAGTACGAGCCCAAGGGCGGGCTCGTCGTCGCCCCCGACGAGACCACCGTGAAGGCCCTGCGGCACTTCTCGCAGGGTCAGCGCGCGGCCGGCGTCGACGCGGTCGAGGTGGCGGCGGACGCCCTGCACGACCTGGAGCCCCACCTGGCCCCCGGCCTGGCGGGCGGATTCCACTACCCGCAGGACGCCCAGGTCCAGCCCGCCCAGGCGGCGGCCCGGCTGCTGGCCGCCTCACGCGCCCGGGTGCACCTCGGCGAGGAGGTGACACAGATCCTGCTGGAGGGGGGTGCCGTACGCGGGGTGCGCACGGCGCGCCGCGAACTCCTGGCCCCGGCCGTGGTGAACGCGGCCGGCACCTGGGGCGGCCACATCGCCTCCCTGGCCGGGGTCACCCTGCCCGTCCTCCCGCGCCGCGGCTTCGTCCTGGTGACCGAACCCCTGCCGAGGGTGGTCCGGCACAAGGTCTACGCCGCCGACTACATCGCGGACGTCGCCAGCGGCTCCGCGGCCCTGCAGTCCTCGGCGGTGGTCGAGGGCACCCCGTCCGGCCCGGTCCTGATCGGCGCCACCCGGGAGCGGGTCGGCTTCGACCGCACCCTCTCGACGGAGGCCCTGCGTCGTCTGGCCGGTCAGGCCGCGGCACTCTTCCCCGTGTTGGCCGACGTCCGGGTGATGCGCGCCTATCACGGCTTCCGCCCCTACCTGCCCGACCACCTCCCGGCGATCGGCCCGGACCCGCGGCGCCCCGGACTGCTGCACGCCTGCGGACACGAGGGCGCGGGCATCGGCCTGGCACCCGCCACCGGAGCGCTGATCGCCGCCGCCCTGACGGGGGCCGAACCGCCGCTCTCCCCGCACCCGTTCCGCCCGGACCGCTTCGCCGCGGCGCCGCTCGGCCCCGACACTCCCGAGGAGCAGCACTGATGCGCAGCCCCCGCTCGCTGGTCGGCGGCAGCCCGGCAGCCGCGCACGAGATCACCTTCGACGGCCGGGAACTGCCCGCCCTGCCCGGCCAGAGCATCGCCGCCGTGCTCTGGGGCGCGGGCATCCTCGCCTGGCGGACCACCCGGGAGGGCGGGGCCCCGCGCGGCGCGTTCTGCGGGATCGGCAGCTGCTACGACTGCCTCATCACGGTCAACGGCCGCCCGAACCAGCGCGCCTGCCTGGTCCCGGCCCGGCCGGGGGACTCCGTCACCACCCAGGAGGGAACCGGCCATGCCGACCTCGCCGTCTGAACCCGCCGCCCCCGCTGCTGCCGGGCTCGTCGACCTGGCCGTCGTCGGGGCCGGCCCGGCCGGTCTCGCCGCCGCCGTCACGGCCGCCCGCCTCGGGCTGCGGGTCACCCTCCTCGACGCGGGCGACCGCCCCGGCGGGCAGTTCTACCGTCACCCCGCCCCGGGTCTGGGCGCGGCCCGCCCCGAGGCCCTGCACCACGGCTGGGCCGCGTTCGCGACCCGCGAAGCCGCCCTGCGCGCCCACGAGTCGGCCGGCCGGATCACCCACCTCGCGGGCCACCACGTCTGGTCGGTGCTCCCGCACGAGGGCGCCTGGATCCTGCACGCCGTCGCCGGTCACGCCCCCGAGGAGGAAGCCGCCGCCGTCACGGCCCGGGCGGTGCTCATCGCCACCGGTGCCTACGAGCGGCAACTGCCCTTCCCTGGCTGGACCCTGCCCGGTGTGGTCGGGGCCGGCGGGGCGCAGGCCATGCTCAAGGGTGGGCTGGTGCTGCCGGGCGAGCGGGTCGTCGTCGCCGGGAGCGGGCCGCTGCTGCTGGCCGTGGCCGGGTCGCTCGCCGCCGCCGGAGCCACCGTGCCCGCCGTGGTGGAGGCCGCCGCCTACACCGCGTACGCCGGCCAGGTCCCCGCCCTGCTGCGTAACCCCGGCAAGCTCGTCGAGGCGGCCGGCTACGGCGGCGCGCTGGCCCGCCACCACGTCCGGCTGCTCACCCGGCACGCCGTCACCGAGGCGCACGGCACCGACCGGGTCGAGGCCGTCACCGTGGCCCGGCTCGACCGGGACTGGCGGCCGCTGCCCGGCACCGCCCGGCGGATCCCCTGCGACGCCCTCGCCGTCGGCCACGGGCTGGTGCCCCAACTGGAGCTGGCCACCGGCCTCGGTTGCGAGACCCGCCCGTCCCCCGACGGCACCGTCGCCCTCGTCCTCGACGCCGAGCAGCGGACCTCCGTCCCCGGCATCTGGTCGGCGGGCGAGACCGGTGGCATCGGCGGAGCCCAACTGGCCATGACCGAGGGCGAACTGGCCGCGCACTCCGTCGCGGGCGCACCGCCCGGGGCGCGCCTCGTCCGCCGCCGCGCCCGGCTGCGGGCCTTCGCCGACGCGATGGCCGCCGCCCACCGTCCCGGCGAGGGGTGGACCGGTTGGCTCCGGGACGACGCCGTCGTCTGCCGCTGCGAGGAGGTACCGGCCGGGCGGATCCGCGAGGCGGCCGACGACCTCGGGGCGCGGGACGCCCGTACGGTCAAACTCCTCACCCGCGCCGGCATGGGCTGGTGCCAGGGCCGGATGTGCGGCCCGGCCGTCGCGGCCCTGGCCGGGGAGGAGCCCGCGCCCGACCGGCGGCCGCTGTCCTGTCCGGTTCCGCTGCGCCACCTCGCCGAACTTCCGCCCGCCACGCACTGATCGGGGCGCCAGGGCCCTTGTGGCCGCACCGCACCCGCTAGTAAAATGTCACACACCACACTAGGGAGCTCTCACATGACCCACGCGCACACCCCCGCGCCCCGTACCCGTCCCTGGCACGGAATCATGGTCGCCACCGCGCTCCCGCTGCGCGAGGACCTCACCGTCGACCACGACGCGTACGCCGAACACGTGGCCTGGCTGATCGCCAACGGCTGCGACGGCGTCGTCCCCAACGGCTCCCTCGGGGAGTACCAGACCCTCACCGACGAGGAGCGGGCGCGTGTCGTGCGTACCGCCGTCGAGGCGGCGGGCGACGGGAGCCGCGTCATGCCCGGCGTCGCCGCCTACGGGAGCGCCGAGGCCCGCCGCTGGGCCGACCAGGCCGCCGAGGCCGGCGCCGGCTCCGTCCTCCTGCTGCCCCCCAACGCCTTCCGGGCCGACGAGGACGCCGTACGCGCCCACTACGCCGAGGTCGCCCGCGCCGGGCTGCCCGTCGTCGCGTACAACAACCCCATCGACACCAAGGTGGACCTGACCCCGGACCTGCTCGCCCGGCTGTACGCCGACGGCTCCATCGTCGCCGTCAAGGAGTTCAGCGGGGACGTGCGCCGCGCGTACGAGATCGCCGAGCTCGCCCCCGGCCTCGACCTGCTCATCGGCGCCGACGACGTCCTCCTCGAACTCGCCCTCGCGGGCGCCGTCGGCTGGATCGCCGGCTACCCCAACGCCCTCCCGAACTCCTGCGCCCAGCTCTACCGGGCCGCGGTCGCCGGGGACCTGGAGACCGCCCTGCCGCTCTACAAGTCCCTGCACTCGCTGCTGCGCTGGGACTCCAAGACCGAGTTCGTCCAGGCCATCAAGCTCTCCATGGACCTCGCCGGGCGCCCCGGCGGCGCCACCCGCCCGCCCCGCTTCCCGCTCACCGGCGAGATCGAGGCCGCCGTCCGCGCCGCCACCGAGAAGGCCCTCGCCGAGGGCCTCAACTAGTCACCGGGGGAACCGCACATGCGCACGCGTCACGTCTACCACGCGGTGGACTCGCACACCGAGGGCATGCCGACCCGGGTGGTCACCGGGGGAGTCGGGGTGATCCCCGGCGCCACCATGGCCGAGAAGCGGCTCCACTTCATCGAGCACATGGACCACGTCCGGACCCTGCTCATGTACGAGCCGCGCGGGCACTCCGCGATGAGCGGCGCCATCCTGCAGCCCCCGACCCGCCCGGACGCCGACTACGGCGTCCTCTACATCGAGGTGTCGGGCCTGCTCCCCATGTGCGGGCACGGCACCATCGGGGTCGCCACCGTCCTCGTCGAGACCGGCATGGTCCCGGTCGTCGAGCCGGTCACCACCGTCCGGCTCGACACCCCGGCCGGGCTGGTGAGCGTCGACGTCCGGGTCGAGGACGGGGCGGCCACCGCCGTCACCCTCACCAACGTGCCCTCCTTCAGCGTCGGCCTGGACCTCAAGGCCGAGGTCCCCGGCTTCGGCACGATCACCTACGACCTGGCCTACGGCGGCAACTTCTACGCCTTCGTCGAACTCGACGCCCTGGGGCTGCCCTTCGACCGGGCCCGCAAGGAAGACCTGATCGCCGCCGGGCTCGCGGTGATGGACGCGATCAACGCCGGTCCGGACCGGCCCGTCCACCCCGAGAACCCCTCCATCGCCGGGGTCAAGCACGTCTACCTCGCCGCCCCCGGCTCCGACGCCCACCGCTCCCGGCACGCCATGGCCATCCACCCCGGCTGGTTCGACCGCTCGCCCTGCGGTACGGGGACCAGCGCGCGGATGGCCCAGCTGCACGCCCGCGGCCTGCTGGAACTCGACACGGACTTCGTCAACGAGTCCTTCATCAGCACCGAGTTCACCGGCCGGCTCATCGCGCAGACGACCGTCGGCGGGCTCCCGGCCGTGGTCCCCACCGTCACCGGCCGGGCCTGGATCACCGGCACCGCCCAGTACTTCCTCGACCCGACCGACCCCTTCCCCGGAGGTTTCCTCCTGTGATCGCCGTCCGCACGGTGGACTACCACACCGCCGGCGAGCCCTTCCGGATCGTCGACAGCGCCGCGCCGGGCATGCCGCCGGTCCCCGGGGACACCGTCGCGGAGCGCTGCGCCACGGTCATCGGCCCAGGAGGCTCCGGAACCGCTCCGCGCCGGGGTGCGCTGGACGACGTACGGCGCCTGCTCGTGCAGGAGCCGCGCGGGCACGCCGGGATGTACGGGGGGTTCGTGGTCCCGGCCGACGACGACGGGGCCCATTTCGGCGTGCTGTTCTGGCACAAGGACGGCTACTCCACCGCCTGCGGCCACGGCACCATGGCCCTCGGGGCCTGGGCCGTGGACACCGGCCGGGTCGCCGCCCCGGACGACGGGGACGCCCCGGTGCGCATCGACGTACCGTCCGGGCGGGTCACCGCCACCGTCCACCGCGCCGGGGGCCGCACCACCGGGGTCACCTTCCGCAACGTCCCGGCGGTGGTGGGTGCGCGCAAGGTGCCCGTCGCCACCTCGTTCGGGCTCGCCGAGGTGGACATCGCGCACGCCGGGGCCTGTTACGCCGCGGTCCGCGCGCGCGACCTCGGCCTGGACGTCTCGCGGGCGGCGCTGCCCGCCCTGGTGCGGGCCGGACAGGAGGTCCGGGCGGCGCTGGCCACCCACCCCGACACCTGGCACCCGGACGGCCCGCTGCTCTCCGGCGTCTACGGGGTGATCCTGTACGAGGAGCTGCCCGACACCCCCTTCGGGCCGCACCAGCGCAACGTCACCGTGTTCGCCGACGGGCAGATCGACCGCTCGCCCTGCGGCTCCGGAACCTCGACGCGGCTCGCGCTGCTGGCGCAGGACGGGCGGCTCGGCCCGGGGGAGGACCTGCTGCACGAGTCGGTCACGGGCACGGTGTTCACGGGGCGGATGGCGGCCGACGGGGTCACCGAGGTCACCGGCACCGCCCACCGCACCGGCGCACACACCTTCGTGGTGGACCCGCACGACGCGCTCGGTACCGGATTCCTGCTGTGACGGGCATCCCCCAGCTCGGGGCGGGACGGATGGCGGACCTGATCGGTCCGGCGGCGGCCGCCGACGCCGTGGCCGCCGCCCTGCTCGGCGGCCTCGACCCGGAGAGCTGCCCGCCGCGTTCCGCGATCGAGGTGCCCGGCGGGGGCGAACTGCTGCTGATGCCGGCCGCGTCCGGCACGTACGCCGGGGTGAAGATCGCCGGGGTCGCGCCGGGCAACCAGGCCCGCGGGCTGCCCCGGATCACCGGCTCCTACCTCCTGCTGGACGGGCCGACCCTGCGCCCGCTGGCCCTGCTCGACGGTGCGGCGCTGACCACCCTGCGCACCCCGGCGGTCTCCGCCCTGGCGCTGCGTCACCTGGCGCCGGGGGGTCGCCCGCTGCGTCTGGTGCTCTTCGGCTCGGGGCCGCAGGCGTACGGGCACCTGGAAGCGACCCTGGCCGTACGGGAGTTGGTCGAGGTGGTGGTGGTCGCCCGGGACCGCGGGCGGGCGGAGGAGCTCGCCGCGTACGCCCGCACCCTGGGCCCGGCCGCCCGGACCGGCACCCCGAAGGAGGTGGCCGACGCCGATCTGGTGATCTGCTGCACCACGGCCCGGGAGCCGCTCTTCGACGGGCGCCTGGTCGGGCCGGGCGCCACCGTCGTCGCGGTCGGGTCGCACGAGCCGACGGCCCGGGAGACGGACACCGCCCTTGTGCGACGGGCGGCGGTGTACGTGGAGTCCCGGGCGGCGGCCCTGCGCGAGGCGGGGGACCTCCTGGTCCCGGAGGCCGAGGGTGCCATCGGACCCGGCCATATCAGCGGCACCCTCGCCGATCTGGTCGGCGGCCGGATCCCGGCGGGCGGGCCGCGGAGTTGTCCACAGCTCTTCAAGAGTGTGGGCATGGCCTGGGAAGATCTCGCTGTGGCGGTCGCGCTGTACGAGGCCGCCGGAGTGTGAGCAGCGCAACGTGACATTGTACGCTGTTCCTCTCCTCGTCGGTGGTGTACGGGGGTCTCGGAGGAAAAGCAATGGGTGACCTGAAGCAGCACAGTCTCATCAAGGCCCAGGAACGCCTCCGCGACCAGGTCGGCCACGCCCTGCGGGCCGCGCTGATAGCGGGTGAGCTGCGCCCCGGCAGCGTCTACTCCGCACCGGGCCTCGCGGCCGAACTCGGCGTCTCGGCCACCCCCGTCCGCGAGGCCATGCTCGACCTGGCCCGGGAAGGGCTGGTCGAACCGGTCCGCAACAAGGGCTTCCGGATCACCGAGGTCAGCGAGCGCGACCTGGACCAGTTCACCGAACTGCGCACGATGATCGAGGTACCGACCATCGGCCGGATCACGAAGATCGCCACCGCCGAGCAACTGGAGGCGCTGCGCCCCGTCGCCGAGGAGATCGTCACCAGCGCGCGCGAGCACAACCTCATCGGCTACCTGGAGGCCGACCGCCGCTTCCACCTCTCCCTGTTGGCCCTCGCGGGCAACGACCGGCTGGTGGAGACGGTCGGCGACCTGCGCAAGCGGTCCCGGCTCTACGGCCTGACCGGCCTGGACGAGGCCGGCAAGCTGGTCTCCTCGGCGGAGGAGCACATCGAGCTGCTCGACCTGATGCTGAGCGGCGACGCCGAGGCGGCGCAGGAGTGCATGCTCCGCCACCTCGGCCACGTGCGCTCCCTCTGGGCCCAGGGCCGCGACGAACCGGTCGGCCGCACCCCGGGAGTCCTCGGTTCGGGCCTTTAGATCTGCGGCGGTGGGGACGGGCGCCGCGACGGCCTCCGTGCGACCGGCGGCGGATCAGCAGGGCGCGCGGCCCGCGTCGCGGGCCGGCTGCGGCCGGTCCGCCGAGATGATCGCCGCCTCCGGGCGCGGTACCGGGGTGCCGTCGGGCAGGAGCAGCACCGGTGGGTCCACCACGGTGCCCACCGCGCCCGCCGTGCTGCTCGCGGCCGCCGCGGTGACCCGCCCCCGGGGCTGCGGGGAGAGCACCGCCGTCTCCCGCACGTACGCCACGAAGCTCTCGAAGTCCCGTTGGTGCCGGTAGGGCTCCTCGAACTCGGAGAGGGCCGGATAGCCGTCGCTCGCGAGGAGCGTGTACGAGGGCGCCGCGAGCCGGTAGCGGCGGCCGAGGTCCAGCGCGACGCCGTCGACGAAGACGTCGGCGGGGTGCACCCGGTCCCCGACCGGGCCCCGGGCGTCGAAGCTGTAGCGCACGTTCCGGGAGACGGCGAGCGGCGCGAAGCGCAGCTCGCCGGCCTCCGTCGTCGTCCACTGCTCCTCCAGCGCGTCGTGGATCCGCTGTCCGCCGACCCACGCGCTGACGATCGGATCGCCGAACCCGATGGCCCGCCAGGCACTGCCGAAGGTGACGGCGCCGCCCGAGGCCGGGTCGAGGACGAGGTCACCGGCGATGACCGCCTGGCCGACCCGGGGTGCCGCGGCGACCACGGCGAGCTCGGCCGGGACGTTGGGGTGGATGTTGGCGTCGTTCTCGGGATCGGTGGGCCTGCTGCCCGCCCACAGCGCCCAGTCGGCGGCCAGGTTGCCCATGGTGCTCTCGCCGGCCGTGTTCCGGGCGCGCAGGAACGAGCCGGTCTGCCGTCCGATCGGGGTCCGGTCGCGCTCGGCCGCCTGCCCCGCCCAGTAGGTGACGACCTCCCGCAGCTCCGGATGAGGTGCGATGTCACGGGTGTTGGGATGGTTGGTGGAGACGGTCAGTTCCCGGATCACCCGGCCGGTGAGCGGGTCGAGCCGCAGGTTGATCTCGTTGATGACCTGGCCGTAGCAGCCGGCCTCGACGAACGGGCGGGGGACGCCGTTCGGGTCGGGGACCATCATGTTGAACCGGGTGTGCCAGTGCCCGGTGACGATCGCGTCGATGTCCGGGGAGACCCGCAGCGCGAGGTCGAGGGCCGGCCCCGAAGGGTCGACGCCGCTGTTGAAGTCGGCTCCCGCCACCGCCCCGTCGTGCAGGCTGAGCACGATCGCGTTCACACCCTGGCTCTTGAGCAGCGCGGCGTAGCGGTCGGCGGTGGCGACGTCGTCGAGGGTGGCGAGGCCCGGCTGGAAGGAGCCGGGGAAGCGCTCGCTGCCCACGGCGGTGAGGTGGATGAACCCGATGGGCAGCTCCCGGCCGTCGGCGGTGCGTACCCGCTCGATGTTGTAGGCGGGCAGGACCGTCCGCCCGTCCTGTCCCCGGACGAGGTTGGCGCTGTAGTAGCGGAAGTCGGCGCCGTGGAAGCGCAGGCCGGCGGAGTCGGTGAAGGAGGTGTCGCGGCCCTCGACCGGGAAGGGGATGCCCTGCTCCATGTGGCGCTGGAGCATGGCGGGCGACTTGTCGAACTCGTGGTTGCCGGCCGTCGCGAAGTCGAGCCCCATGCGGTTCAGGGCCTCGATCGTCGGCTCGTCGGCGAAGGCCGCGGCGTCGAACTCCCAGCCGGAGAAGGCGTCTCCCGGGGTGAAGAAGAGGGAGTTGGGGTGCCCGTCGCGGAGCCGTTCGAGGTGCGCGGCCATGTACGCGACGCCACCGACGGTGTAGCCGATGCCGCCGTTGCCGACGATGACGGAGTTGCTGCCGGGTGCGCCCTGCAGGAAGCCGTGCAGGTCGGTGATGTCGAGGAGCTGGACATCGACGTACTCGACGGCCGTGGCGGCGTCCCGGGCGGCGTCGGTGGCCCGTGCGGGGACTCCGAGCGCGAAGGTCGCCGCCGCGGCGCCCATCGCGGTGAGGAACTCCCGCCGTCCCGGTTCCCGCCGTCCCGGCTCCCGTCGCGCCGTGTTCCGCCGCCCTGAACTCCTGCTCCGCTGCGTGGCCTTGGCCGTGGTGATCACATCGGGCATGTTCTCGCCCGCCGGGTGGGCTGTCGTGCCGACGCGCCGCCCGGCCGTTTTGGACACGGCTGGATAACGGCGGCCCCCACCCCTTGTCAGTGCAATTTCACATTACTATGTTACCGGTCACATCCTAGAGCGCGGCCCTTCACTGGAGTGACCCATGACCAAGCGCACCCAACTCGCCCTCGCCACCGCCCTGGTGGCAGCTCTCGCACTCGGCGCCTCGGGCTGCTCCGACACCAAGAAGGGCTCCGCCGGCTCGGGCGGTTCCAACCCCGCCGCCGCCAACGACGGCAAGATCCTCGGCGGGACCCCGGTCAAGGGCGGCACCCTCACCGTCCTGTCCAACCAGGACTTCGCGCACCTCGACCCCGCCCGCAACTGGACCATGCCGACCATGGACTTCGGCACCCGGCTGCTCTACCGCACGCTCGTCACCTTCAAGGCCGAGCCCGGCAAGGCCGGCAGCGAGCTGGTCCCCGACCTCGCCACCGACCTCGGCACCTCCTCCAACGGCGGCCGCACCTGGACCTTCACCCTCAAGGAGGGCGTGAAGTACGAGGACGGCAGCCCGGTCAAGGCCCAGGACATCAAGTACAACGTCGAGCGCTCCTTCAGCCCCGACCTCACCGGCGGCCCCGACTACGCCGCCCAGTACCTGGCCGGGACCGAGGGCTACAAGGGTCCGCTCCAAGGGCAGCACCTGGACTCCGTCAAGACCCCTGACGACCGCACCATCGTCTTCGAACTGAAGCGCCCGGTCGCCGAGTTCTCCGCGACCGCGACCCTGCCGACCTTCGCCCCCGTGCCCCGGTCCCAGGAGAAGGGCACCCAGTACGACGCCCGCCCGTTCTCCTCCGGCCCGTACAAGATCGAGTCGTACGACCGCGACAAGAAGCTGGTCCTCGTCCGCAACGAGCACTGGAACCCGGCCACCGACACCGTCCGCAAGGCCTACCCCGACAGGTTCGTCGTCGTCATGGGCCTCAAGGGCGGCCAGATCGACGACCGGATCATCGCCGGCGAGGGCGCCGACGCCTCCACCGTCCAGTACGCCGACATGCGGCCCGAGAGCGCCCCCAAGGTGCTGCCCAAGCCGGAGGTCAAGGCCCGGCTGCTCGCCGAGTCCCAGGGCTGCACGGAGATGCTCCACCTGAACAACTCCCGCGCCCCCTTCGACGACCCGAAGGTCCGCGAGGCCATGCAGTACGCCGTCGACAAGGAGGCCGTCATCACCGCGGGCGGCGGCCCGGCCCTCAACGAGATCGCCACCGCCTACCTGCCCCCGGCCCTCTCCGGCGGCAAGCAGGCCGACATCCTGAAGATCGCCCCGGCCGGCGACCCGGCCAAGGCCAAGGAACTCCTCAAGGCCGCCGGCAAGGAGACCCTCAAGGTGTCCCTCTCGGTCTCCACCGGTGACAAGGGCAAGGCGGAAGCCATCCAGCAGGGCCTGTCCCGCGCCGGCATCGAGGTCGTCATCGACACCGTCGACCCGGGCGCCTACTACGACGTCATCGGCGACCTCTCCACCACCCCCGACATGACCCTCACCGGCTGGTGTCCCGACTACCCCTCCGGCTCCACCTGGATCCCGTTCGTCTTCGACGGACGCACCATCAAGGAGAAGGGCAACCAGGGCAACTACAGCCAGTTCCGCGACGAGGCGACCATCAAGCGGATCGACGAGATCAACGCCATGGCCGACGCCAAGGAGGCCAACCAGGCCTGGATCGACCTCGACGCCGCCCTGATGGCCAAGTCCCCGAACGTCCCGCTCCTCCTGGAGCGCAAGCCGCTCCTCGTCGGCACCAACATCGCCGGCGCCTTCGGCCACCCCGTGTGGACCGGCACCATCGACTACGGGACCGTCGGGCTCAAGGACCCCGCGAAGAGCCAGGGCTGAGGCCCCGAAGGATCCCCGCAGCCATGACCACCACCCCGTCCACCGCCGCGTCGGACACATCCGCGGCGTCGGCCACGTCCGCCGCGGCCGGTCCGGCCGGTCCGGAGGTGAAGGAGGTCCCCCCGGGGAGCAGCCCCTGGCAGCTCGCCCGGCGGGAGCTCCGCCGCCGCCCCGCCGTCCGCGTCAGCCTCGGCGTCGTCCTCCTCTTCGTCCTGATGGCCGTCACCGCCCCCTGGCTGGGCGCCCTCGGCGGATGGTCCCCGAACGAGTTCGACAAGACCGCCGTCGACCCCTACCTCGGGGGCCAGCCGCTCGGCGCCCTCGGCGGGATCAGCCCCGAGCACTGGCTCGGAGTCGAACCCGTCACCGGCCGCGACCTGTTCGCCCGCGTGATCAACGGCGCCCAGGTCTCCCTCCTGATCGCCTTCGCCGCCACCGCCATCGTGGTCGTCGCCGGTACCGCCGCCGGGATCGCCGCCGGCTACTTCGGCGGCCGCACCGACACGATCCTGTCCCGGCTCATGGACCTGACCATGTCCTTCCCCTCGCTGATCTTCATGATCGCGATGCTGTCCGTGGCCAAGGACGTCAACCGGATCGTCCTCATGACCACCGTCATCGGGGTCTTCGGCTGGCCCGGCGTCGCCCGCGTGGTCCGCGGCCAGACCCTGTCCCTCAAACACCGCGAGTACGTCGACGCCGCCCGCGTCGGCGGTTCCGGACCCTGGCGGATCCTGACCCGCGACATCCTCCCGGGCGTCTCCGGCCCGGTCATCGCCTACACCACCCTGCTGATCCCCGGAATGATCAGCACCGAGGCCGCCCTCAGCTACCTCGGCGTCGGCGTCCGCCCGCCCACCCCCTCCTGGGGCCAGATGATCGCCGAGTCCGTGGCCTACTACGAGACCGACCCCATGTACTTCGTCATCCCCAGCGTCTTCCTCTTCCTCGCCGTGCTCGCCTTCACCCTGCTCGGCGACGCCCTGCGCGACATCCTCGACCCGAGGGGCGGCCGCAGTTGATCCTCTACTTCGCCCGCCGGCTGCTCGCCCTCCTCGGCGTGCTCCTCGCCATCGCCGCCGTCACCTTCCTCATCTTCTACGTGCTGCCCGCCGACCCGGCCGCGGCCGCCTGCGGCAAGACCTGCAGCGCCGAGCGCCTGGCCGACGTACGCACGTACCTGGGCCTCGACCAGCCCCTGTGGCGGCAGTTCACCGACTTCCTCACCGGCATCTTCACCGGCCGCACCCTCGGCACCGGCCAGTACGCCGTCGACTGCGACTTCCCCTGCCTGGGCTACAGCTACGAGAACTCGCTGCCCGTGTGGGACCTGCTGATGGACCGGCTTCCGGTCTCCGCCTCCCTCGCCGTCGGCGCCGCCGTGCTGTGGCTGCTCCTCGGGCTCGGCGCCGGGGTCACCGCCGCCCTGCGCAAGGACACCGCCACCGACAAGGCCCTGATGGTCGGCGCCGTCGCCGCTGCCTCCCTGCCCGTGTACTTCACCTCCGTGATGCTCATCTACGGCGTCATCCGCGTCGCCGGCCTCCTGCCCTACCCCACCTACCAGGCCTTCGGCGACAACCCGCTCGCCTGGGCCACCAACCTGACCCTGCCCTGGATCGCCCTCGCCCTGCTCTACGCCGCCATGTACGCGCGGCAGAGCCGCGGCTCGATGATCGAGGCGATGGCCGAGCCGTACATCCGTACCGCCCGCGCCAAGGGCATGCCCGAGCGCACGGTCGTCGTCAAACACGGGCTGCGCTCCGGCATGACCCCGATCCTCACCATCTTCGGCATGGACCTCGGCGGACTGCTCGCCGGCGCCGTCATCACCGAGTCCATCTTCGGACTCCCCGGCATCGGGCGGCTGTTCTACGGCGCCCTGGTCAACTCCGACCAGCCCGTGGTCCTCGGCGTCACGCTGCTCGCCGCCTTCTTCATCGTCGTCGCCAACCTGCTCGTCGACCTCCTGTACGCCGTCATCGACCCGAGAGTGAGGTACTGATGGCAGCCGACACCGCCGCTCCGCTCCTCGCCGTACGCGATCTGCGCGTCACCTTCACCACCGAGCGGGGGACCGTACGGGCCGTCGACTCGATCGGCTTCACCGTCGAGGCCGGCCGCACCCTCGGCATCGTCGGCGAGTCCGGCTCCGGCAAGTCCGTCACCTCGCTCGCCGTCATGGGCCTGCACCGCGGCCCGGTCGAGGTCAGCGGCTCCGTGGCGCTGGCCGGACGGGAGCTGACCGGGCTCCCGGAACGGGAACTGTCCAAGGTCCGCGGCCGCAAGATGGCCATGATCTTCCAGGACCCGCTCTCCAGCCTGCACCCCTACTACACGGTCGGCGAGCAGATCGCCGAGCACTTCCGGGTGCACTTCAAGGCCGGTCGGGCCGCCGCCCGCAAACGCGCCGTCGACATGCTCGGCGAGGTCGGCATCCCCGAACCGGCCCGACGCGCCGGGGAGTACCCGCACCAGTTCTCCGGCGGCATGCGCCAGCGCGCCATGATCGCCATGGCCCTGGCCTGCGAGCCCGACCTGCTGATCGCCGACGAGCCGACCACCGCCCTGGACGTCACCGTGCAGGCGCAGATCCTGGAACTGATCGCCCGGCTCCAGCAGGAGCGCGGCCTCGGCGTCGTGATGATCACCCACGACCTGGGCGTCGTCGCCCGCGTCGCCCACGAGGTGCTCGTCATGTACGGCGGCCGCGCCGCCGAACAGGCCCCGGCCGACGACCTGTTCGCCGACCCCGCCCACCCCTACACCCGGGGCCTGCTCGACTCGCTGCCCCGCCTCGACACCGCCGACGACGTCCCCCTGCCCTTCATCCCCGGCTCCCCGCCCTCCCTGCTCGCGCCCGCCCCCGGCTGCGCCTTCGCCCCGCGCTGCCCGCGGGCCGCCGCGCGCTGCGTCGACGTACGGCCGGAGCCGGCGGCGTACGGGGACGGCCCCGCGCGGACCGTGGCCTGCCACTTCGCCGGGGACCGCACCGCCCAGGAGGCGGCCCGATGACCGAGACCGCCACGCCACTGCTGTCCGTACAGGACCTCACCATGACCTTCCCCGGCCGACGATCCGTGACCGGGCGCCGGGGGGCGCCCGTGCGCGCCGTCGACGGGGTCTCCTTCGACCTGGCGGCCGGGCAGACCCTGGGCCTGGTCGGGGAGTCGGGCTGCGGGAAGTCCACCACCGGCCGCATGCTGGTACGGCTGCTGGAGCCCACCGCGGGCCGGGTCGCCTTCGACGGCAAGGACATCAGCCGCCTCTCGCCGTCCGCCATGCGCCCGCTGCGCAAGCACATCCAGATGGTCTTCCAGGACCCGCACTCGTCCCTCAACCCGCGCCAGACCGTGGCCCGGATCATTTCCGACCCGCTGCTGGTGCAGGGCTGGAGCGCGGGGGACGCCCGCCGTCGGGCCGCCGATCTGATGGAGCTCGTCGGACTGATCCCGGAGCACATCGACCGCTATCCGCACGAGTTCTCCGGCGGCCAGGCCCAGCGCATCGGCATCGCCCGCTCGCTGTCCACCAGCCCCCGCCTGATCGTCGCCGACGAGCCGGTCTCCGCGCTGGACGTCTCCGTTCAGGCGCAGATCGTCAACCTGATGGAACGGCTGCGGGCCGAACTCGGCCTCGCCTACGTGTTCATCGCGCACGACCTGTCGGTGGTCAAGCGGGTCAGCGACCGGGTCGCCGTCATGTACCTCGGCAGGATCGTCGAGATCGGGGACAAGAAGTCCCTCTACGAGAACCCGCAGCACCCGTACACCCGGGCGCTGCTGTCCGCCGTACCGCTGCCCGACCCGGCGGCGGAACGGCGGCGGGAGCGGATCGTGCTGCTCGGCGACCCGCCGAGCCCGGCCGCTCCACCCCCGGGCTGCACCTTCCACCCGCGCTGCCCCAAGGCCCAGCCGATCTGCCGCACCGACCGCCCGACGCTGCGCCCCGCCGCCTCCCGCGAGGTGGCCTGCCACTTCCCTGGTGACTGACGGGGACCCAAGGGAAGCGGCGGTGCCCCGGAGACAAAGGCGTCTTCGGGGCACCGCCGTACGGCGCGGACACCCCACCCGCTCCCGCGGAGGCGCTCGGCTACGCTCCCGAGAACGACATCGAGGAAGTGAGGCGCGCGCCGCATGGCCGATCAGCGGATATCGGGGAGCATCCTGCGCGGGCCGGTGGTGACGGTCGCGTCGGCGGTCCTCCTGTTGCTGCTGCACGCCGGGGCGGGCTTCTTCGTCCTCGGTGCGCTGCTCACCGAGTCCGAGGGGTCGTGGGACCGTACGGTCACGGACACGGCGCGGCTGTGGGCCGTGCTCGGCCTGGCGGTGGAGCTGCCGGCCGTCGCCGTGACGGCGGCCTGTGTGGCGGTGGGCAGGCTGCGGCGCTGGTGGTACGCGCCGGCGGCGGCCCTGGTGCTCACCGCCCTGGCCCGGATGGTCTTCGCCCCGCGGCCCTGACCGGCCGGCCGGCCTGCCGGGCACGCCCCGCCGGCGCGGCGGCCTGCGGGGTGCGGGGGGCAGCGCTCAGGCCAGTTCCCGGCGGAAGAACTCCAGCTCCAGCGCCATCAGCTTCTCCCGGGTGCCGCCCGGGGTCATGTGGGTGACCCCGGGGAGGGCCAGGAGCTGGTGCGGGCGGCCCGCGTCCGTCAGCGCCTGTGAGAGTCGCAGGGTGTGGGACGGGTGGACGTTGTCGTCGGCCAGGCCCGTGATCAGCAGCAGGGGGCGGGACAGTTTCGGTGCGTCGGGGATGAGGGAGTCCCGCTCGTACGCGTCGGCAGACGGGGGCTGGTCCTGCGGGAGGCCCAGATACCGCTCGGTGTACGCCGTGTCGTAGTGCCGGAAGTCGGTCGGCGCGGCGCCGGCGGCCGCCGCGTGGAAGACGTCCGGGCGGCGCAGCACGGCCATGGCCGAGAGGTAGCCGCCGTACGACCAGCCGCGCACCCCGACCCGGCCGAGGTCGAGGTCGGTGTGGCGGGCGGCGACCGCGTGCAGCGCCGCGACCTGGTCGTCGAGGGTGACCTCGGAGAAGCCCCGGTACATGGCGTGCGTGTAGGCGGGGGAGACGTACGGGGTCCCGCGGTTGTCGATGGTGACCACCGCGAAGCCCTGGTCGGCCCACCACTGGCGGTGCTGGCGGCGGCGCTGGTCGGCGGTGATGTCCTGCATGCCGGGGCCGCCGTAGCCGTCGACCAGGACGGGCAGCCGCCGGCCGGGCACGTGGTCGCGGGGCAGCACGAGGGCGGTGGGGATGCCGCGCTCGGTGACCCGTTCCAGGATCGCGTCCACCCGGTAGGGCAGCGGCTCGGACAGGTCGGCGGGGGTGAACTCCCGCCCGTCGGGGGTGCGTACGGTGCGCCGTACCCCGTCGGCGTCGGCGGTGGTCAGCAGCAGGGTCCCGGCGGACGCGGACACGGTGTGCACGCCGGGTCCGTCGGCGACCGGGGTCAGCTCCCGGGTGTTCGGGTCCAGCAGCAGCACCTGCTGCTCGGACGGGTCGCGCAGGCCCGCCTCGATCAGCAGTCGGCTCTCGTGGACCCCGGCCACGGCACGGACCTGGATCCCGTCCCCGGTGAGCAGTTCGCCGTCCACCGCGAGGGCGCGGGCGGCGCCGTCCGGGGTGTCGGCGCAGGTCAGCATCCGCCCGTCGGCGAGGCGGGCCGGGGTGCCGGGGACCAGCGGGTCCACCCACTGCGGGTGCGTGGTGCGGGACAGCTCCCGGGTGCGGCCGGTGAGCGGGTCGGCGGAGAGCAGCAAGACGTTCTGCTGGAGCCGGTCCTGGACGGTCAGCAGGATCTCGGTCCCGGACTCCCAGCCCGCGTCGGAGACGTACGGGTAGGTGTCGGCGTCCCAGTCGAGCCGTACCCGGGTCCCGTCCTCACCGAGCACCCACAGCTGGACGTCGGCGTTGGGCCCGCCCGCCTCGGGGTAGGCGAAGTCCTCGGCGGGCCGCTCCGGGTGCGCCGGGTCGGCGAACCAGCGCCGCTGAAGGGCGGATTCGTCGACCCGGGCGGCCAGCAGGGTGACCCCGTCCGGGGACCACCAGTGGCCCCGGGGGCGGCCCAGCTCCTCGGCGGCGGCGAATTCGGCGAGGCCCCAGCGGGCCCCGTCGTCGGGGCTGATCCGGCCGCCCGGGGCGACGTACAGGACGTCGTCGGCGACGTACGCGGTGCGCGAGCCGTCGGCGTTGGGCCGCGGGTCCAGCGCGGGCCCGGCGGCCGGGATCTCCTTGGGGGTGCCGGCGCCGCCCGCGGCGACCTCGAAGAGCCGCCCGTACAGCGCGAGGACGGCGTGCAGGCCGTCGCCGGAGAGGGCGTACGAGCCGATTCCGGCGGCGACGAGCCGGGTCCGCTCGCGCAGCCGGCGCTCGGCCTCGGGGAGCGGGCCGGGTACGGGGCACAGTTCGCGGGGATCGGCGAGCCGGGTCTCGGCGCCGGTGGTGGTGTCCAGCACCCAGAGCGAGTCGAAGGCGTCGGTGGGGCCCGTCGACCGGAGGAACCAGAGCAGTCGGCCGTCGTCCCCGAAGGAGAAGGCGCGCGGGGCGCCGTAGGTGAAGCGGGCCGTGCTCGCGGAGAGCCTGAGGAAGTCATCCATGATCGTAGTGTGACATGTGAAATGTCACCATTACTAGGCTGTTCGAGTGGTGACCCCAGAGGCGCGGGCTTAGCGTCGAAAAGGTGGATCCGAACCCAACGCCGAGCAACAGCGGGACCGAAGGCAAGGTCCAGGGAAGCGGCAGCGGACTCGCCCTGTTCGTGATCGCCTCCTGCCAACTCATGGTGGTTCTCGACATCACGATCGTGAACATCGCGCTGCCACACATCCAGACCGCCCTCGGCTTCTCGACCGAGAGCCTTTCCTGGGTCGTCAACGCCTACACCCTCGCGTTCGGCGGACTGCTGCTCCTCGGCGGCCGCACCGGCGACATCCTCGGCCGCAAACGCGTCTTCATCTTCGGCGTCCTGCTCTTCGGGCTCGCCTCGCTCCTCGGCGGACTCGCCCAGAACGAGGGCCAACTGATGGCCGCACGGGCCCTCCAGGGCGTCGGCGGCGCCATCGCCTCGCCGACCTCCCTCGCCCTGATCACCACCACCTTCCGCGAAGGCCCGGCCCGCAACCGGGCGTTCGGCGTGTTCGCCGGAGTCTCGGCCGCCGGCGGTGCGATCGGCCTCCTCGCGGGCGGCATCCTCGTCGAATGGCTCGACTGGCGCTGGGTGCTCTTCGTCAACGTCCCCATCGCCATCGTGATCGCCGTGCTGGCCACGAAGGTCCTGCACGAATCCGAACGCCACCCGGGACACTTCGACTTCGCCGGCGCGCTGCTGTCCACCCTGGGCATGGTCTCGCTCGTCTACGGCTTCATCCGGGCGTCCCAGGAGGGCTGGCGCGACCCCATCACCCTCGGCTCCTTCGGCGCCGCCGTGGTCCTGCTGACCCTCTTCATCCTCAACGAACGGCGCTCGCCGCAGCCGATCACCCCGCTGCACATGTTCGCCGACCGTAACCGGGCCGGGACCTACGGCATCATGCTCATGCTCGCCTGCGCGATCTTCGGCATGTTCTTCTTCCTGACCCTCTTCGTGCAGATCGTGCTGGGCTTCAGCCCGATCCAGGCCGGCCTCGCCTTCCTGCCGGTCAGTGCCGTGATCGCGGTGGGCGCCGCGATCACCGCGAAACTGCTGCCGAAGTTCGGCCCCAAGCCCTTCATGGTCACCGGCGCGCTGTCCTCGGCGGCCGGCCTCGCCTGGCTGACGCAGACCGACGTGGACTCGACGTACCTCGGCAGCATCCTGGGCCCGATGCTCCTCTTCGCCTTCGGCATGGGCCTGCAGTTCGTCTCGCTGACGCTGATGGCCCTGTCCAACGTCTCCGACCGGGAGTCGGGCGCGGCGTCCGGCCTGCTGAACACGATGCAGCAGGTGGGCGGCTCGCTGGGCCTGTCGATCCTGGTGACCGTCTTCGGCACGGCGAGCCGCAACGAGGCCAAGCAGCAGATACCGGAGTTCCTCAGCACCGCCGGCCCGGTGCAGAAGGCCTTTTTCCAGCGCACCGGGCAACTCCCGAAACCGTGGGGCGACCAGGTCCTCACCTCGGGCATCAGCGCCGCCTTCGTCGTGGCGTCCCTGTTCACCCTGGTCGGAGCGCTGATCGCGCTGTTCGTCATCCAGGTCCGCCCCTCGGACCTCGCCCGCCTCCAGGGCAACCACACGCCGGCGGCGGACCGGACCTGAGGGCCGGGAGCGGGGCTCGGGTGCACCGCTGCAGCGCTAGACGGCTGTGACGCGGGCCGCGAAGGCGTTCAGGTTGTCGGACATGCGGGCGAGCCGCTCGTCCAGGGTCAGGGACTCCTCGTACTGTCCGGCGCGCAGCTTCGCCTGGCGCTTGCCGCGTACGTACAGGGGGCAGGCGAGGTCCGCGCAGATGTACGTGCCGACCGTGTTGCCCTCACGGCCGCGGGCGCCGGCCAGCGGTGCGGCGAGCAGGGTGACCCCGGAGGAGGCGTGGCCCGTCAGGCAGATCTGACACAGGCTGGACTTCACCACGCTGGTGCGGCCGACGGCCGGTACGCGCAGCGAGATCCCCAGCGGACCGGCGCCGTCCTCCCGGGGCAGCACGAGATGGGCCCGCAGGGGCGCTCCCGGATCCACCCAGCCCAGGAAGTCCAGGTCCTTCCAGGGGAGTTCGGCGAAGTCGAGCGGCAGGCGCAGCCGCGCCGCCTCGCCCTTGGTGCAGTTCACGAAGGACGAACGGATCTGTTTCTCGGTGAGAGGTTCCACGGGCATCGACCCTATTACCTGCCTTGACCTGCCCGCATCCCGTATATCCGTGACAAGACACTGCCTGCGGACACCCGCTAGGGGCGGTCTTGCCGGAACCGGTCCGACTGGCGGGGGCGGTGGGGCCCGGACAGACTGGATTGCAGGGGTGGTCTCCAGCGGTGGTCCGACCGGGAGGAGACCCGGATGTTCGGGCAAGTGCGAGCAGTTTCCGACAAGAGTCCGATCTTCATGATCAAGGTCAGCGTCTATCGCAGTGACCTCTCGGAGATCGATCACGTCTTCACCGACGAAGAGGGCCGGTACAGCGTGGCAATCGCCGCAGGTGAAACGGTCACCGTACGGTTCGACACGCACCACTCCCTCACCAATGCCAGGGATTGGCAGCCGTCGGTGGTCGTGAACGTGATCACCAGTGACGAGACCCCGTTGGACCGCTCTCTGCTTCCCACGGGTCAGGATCACGGCGCGGCGGGGAACATGGACGCGCTGAACGGCTATGTGATCGCCGCGGCCGTGCACGAGGTCGAGGAGTACGCCCCTACGGCCGCGTACCGCCTCTCGATGCTCAAGCAGCACAGCCTGGTGCTCAACAGTCTCCAGCAGCGGCTCCTGGACCACTTCAGCGAACCGGCCTAGAGCGTGTCCGGATGCGATCGGCGAAGTCGACCGGTCGATCGTCTGCGTCGACTCGACGATCGTGCGGGCCCGCGGCCTTCCCCTCGCGTTCACACTCACCGGCGGGAACGTCAACGACTGCACTCAGTTCGCGACTATGGCTCCCCAACTGGCATTGCGGACACGCCTTAGGGGGTGTCCAGGCGACGGATCCGGCAGCGCGCCGGCCCGGTCGTCCGCAGGGTGATCCCGGCGCCGACCGGGATCTCGGTGTCCACGGCCTCGAACTCGTAGGCCCGCAGGATCATCGCCAGCGCGATCACCGATTCCAGCATGGAGAAGTGCTGCCCGATGCAGGCGCGCGGTCCCCCACCGAAGGGGAACCACGCGTACCGCGGCCGCCCCGCCTCCGCCTCGGGCGTGAAGCGCTCGGGGTCGAAGCGGTCCGGGTCCGGCCAGTACACGGGATGGCGGTGCGTCACCCAGGGCGCCAGGATCACGTCCGCGCCGGCGGGGACGGTGTGCTCCCCGATCCGGGTGGCGGCGACGGCCTTGCGCCCGATGACCGGCGCGGCCGGATACAGCCGCATGGCCTCCTTGAGGACCTGGGTGAGGTACGGGAGCCGCTCCAGGTCGGCGGCCTCGGGCGTACGGTCGCCCAGCACGCGGGAGACCTCCGCGCGGGCCCGGTCCTGCTGCTCGGGGTGGAGGGACAGCAGGTGCAGGGCGAAACAGAGGGAGGTGGCGGTCGTCTCGTGCCCGGCGAGCAGGAAGATCAACACCTGGTCGCGCAGCTCGGAGGCGTCGAACTCCCCGTCGTCCGAGCTCTTGGCGGCGGCGAGCAGCGTCAGCAGGTCCTCGCCGGGGGCCCCCGCTCCGGCCCCGGCGCCGCCGCGCCGCCGCTCCGCGATGATCCGGTCGCACACCCCGTAGAGCTCGTCCAACGCGGCGGCGGCCCGCCGGTTGCCGGGGGTGGGCCAGTGGCGCGGGATGTTGGCGGGGGAGTAGCCGCGGCGCAGCACGTACTCGGTGATGACCGGAAAACATGCGGTCACGACATCGGCGGTGGCCTCGACATCGGTGCCGAAGAGGATGCGCGCGACGGCCCGCAGGGCGAGGTGCGCCATCTCGTCGGAGACGTCGACGACGCCGTCGAGGGCATCTCCCCAGGCGTCGATGACGGAACGGGTCTCGGCGGCGATTGCCTCGGCGTAACCGTCCACGCGGCGGCGCGTGAACAGCGGCTGCACGAGCCGGCGCTGGCGCAGGTAGTCCTCGTCCTGGCTGGTCAGCAGCCCGTTGCCGAAGGACTCCCGGACCTCCTGGTAGAAGCGGTTGTCCTTGCGGAAGCGGGCCGCGTCGGAGGCGAGCACCTGCTGCGCGCCCGCGGGGGAGAAGACGCAGTACAACTCGGCACGCACCCCGGGCGGACCGGCCGTGATCCGCACCAGGTCGCCGTGCTGGTGCTGGGCCCGCAGATAGGTCCCGAGGGAGTCGGACCTCAGGTCGAGGAGCGAGCCGAGCAACGGCATCCCCGCCGGTCCGGGAACCTCCGTACCCGCACCCGTACCTGTGTCCACGTTCGAGTTCACATCCACCGCCATGGCCCCCGCCCCCTTCGTCCTACGGAAGCCCGATTCTGCCGCCCCGTGCCCCGCCTGGCGAGGACACGGGCCCATCGGGCCGCACAGTGGCCTGATCGCGGCCCCGCCGGCGTGGCGATCACCGGGGGTGTGGCCGCACCGGACAGGGTCACCGTTCGTGTTGTCCCCCGAGGGACCCCGCCGGGAGGGGTGGCCGACGAACTCCCCCCTTTCCCCCGCTCGGGCCGCGAAGGACCGGGGGCGGTCAGTAGCCCCAGCGCTGGCCCACGCTGTCGTCGTCGCGGCAGTGGATCGTGCGTCCGCCGGCGTCCCGCCCGGACGTGCCGACATCGGCCTTCCGGCATATCTGACCGGCCCTGTAGCAGTTGCCGGCGTTGGAGCGGGGGTAGCAGTCGGCGGTTGCCTTGGTGGGCTCGGGCGCGGGTGCCTGGGTGCGGGTCCGGGTGGGGGCCGGCGGGGCGGGGGCGGCCTTGGTGGGCGCCGGCGCCTTGGTGGTGGGCGGCGCGGCGACCGGGGCCGGAAGGGTCGGCGCCGCCGTGGTGGGTTCGGCGCTCGGGGTCGCACCGGTACTGGCGCTCGGACTGGCCGCCACGGAGGGGCTGGGGCTCGGGGTCGCGCCGGTGGTGGCGGCGGCGCTGGTACCGGGGGTGCTGGTCGGCGCGGCCGGGTCGCAGGCGGCGAGCGACAGAACGGCGGCGAGGACGACGAGGGCGCCTCTGTAGCGCTTCTTCATCGCGTTGGTTCTGCTGCGGGGCGGGATGTTCATCGGTAACTCCTGGGTCGTGAGTGCTCCTTGAGCGGCGCTCAAGATACCCAGAAGGTTGAATTCGATACCAGTGTTGACGAGAGGTGGGACGGAGGAGAGGTTCGACGGGTCGGCGTCGGTGGCGCCGTTTCAAGTCGGTTGATGACGCACCGGATTGTGTAAGACGCTGGTCGCCGGCGTTCGGGTGGGTCCGTGACTCGACCGTCGAACAGCTCACAGCGAAGAGAGAGTGCCACCGATGAACGAATCTCCACCGGTCCGACCTGTTCCCGTCGGCGGATTTCCCGAATGGCTCCCTGAAATCCGGATGGTCGAGCAGAAATGGCTCGATCTCATTCGGTCGGGTTTCGAGAGATATGGGTTCTGTTCGATCGAGACGCCTTCGGTCGAGCCCCTTTCCGTACTCACCGCCAAGGGTGAGACCTCCAACGAGGTGTACGCGCTGCGCAGGCTCCAGGAAGATGCCGGCGACACCGGTGACTCCCGGATCGGGCTCCACTTCGATCTGACGGTGCCGTTCGCGCGCTACACGGCCCAGCACTTCAACGAGCTCGTGTTCCCGTTCAAGCGCTATCAGATACAGCGAGTATGGCGCGGCGAGCGGGCTCAGGACGGGCGATTCCGTGAATTCACGCAGTGTGACATCGACGTGATCAACGTCGACCACCTGCCGGCGTACTTCGATGCCGAGCTGCCGCGCGTGATCCACGAGATCCTGACCGGCCTGAATCTGCCCGCGTGGACCATCGACATCAACAACCGGAAGGTCCTCCAGGGGTTTTACGAAGGGCTCGGTATCGACGATCCGTCGGCCGTGATCCGTGCCGTCGACAAGCTGGACAAGGTCGGCCCGGAGGGCGTCGCGAAGATTCTTTCCGACGAAGTCGGTCTGTCCGCACGGACCGTGGATTCCTGCCTCGCGCTCGCCCGGACGCGGGGCACCGGCTCGGCCGTCGTGGAGGACGTCAAGGCCTTGGGCGTGACGTCCGAACTCCTCACCGAAGGTCTCGGCGAGCTGAGTCACGTACTGGATTCCCTCGACGATCTACCGGCCGGCAGTGTCGTCGCCGACCTCTCGATCGCCCGCGGGCTCGACTACTACACGGGAACGGTCTACGAGGGAAAGTTCGTCGACTGGCCGAACTACGGGAGCATCTGTTCCGGCGGGCGCTACGAGAACCTGGCCGGATCCTTCATCCGGCGCAGGCTCCCGGGCGTGGGAATGTCGATCGGACTGACGCGCATCTTCGCCAAACTCCTGGCGGAGGGGCTGCTGGAAACCACCGCGAAGTGCCCCAGCGACGTACTCGTGGTCGTCCCGCGGGACGAACGCCGCAACGAGGCCGAGGCCACGGCGGCGCGCCTTCGCGGGCGGGGGCTGAACGTCGAGCTCTACCACCAGGCCGACAAGGTGGCCAAGCAGGTCCGCTACGCGTCCCGGAAGGGCATCCCGTTCGTCTGGTTCCCGCCGTTCGAGGAGGGGGCGGCGCACGAGGTGAAGAATCTGGCGACGGGCGAGCAGCTGGCGTCCGACCCCACGACCTGGCTCCCGGCCCCGCGCTGACGGCGTCACGCCCCGACCGATGCCGACTCCCGCCGGTCTGTGAACGTCACGCCCGCGGCTTCCGGTGCCCGCCTCCCCGCTTCCCCGGCGCCGGCTGTTCCTGGGGTCGGGATCGGGGCGCGGGGTGGAGCGGGCGGCAGGCCGCCGCGTAGTCGTCGACCACGGTCACCGTCACCCACTGGAACCCGTCCCGCGCATGTCCAGATGCGGATGTAGTGCACATAGCGAACACTGAGTGAGGCGCAGCTTCAACACGGCCACGACCGGTGACGGTTCCGTGTCGTGGTCGACGTGCGGGCAGGCGGGACATGCCCGGTCCTCTTGCGCCCATCGTGGCCGCGATCGGCGGCGCAGTGGCAATCGGCGGTAGCCGATGCCATCCACAGCGAGACGAGGGCGAACGGCCATGATCTACGACCTGCTCGCCGGCAGTTGGACCTACCGCAGCTTCATCAACCGGCCCGATATCCTGCCCGACCTCGACCCCGAGCACATCGTGAAGGACGACGTCGGAAAGTGGGCCCGCTACCTCTTCGGCCAGGGCGTGATGACGTTTCACCCAACGGTCACGGGCGCGCTCACGGGGCTGTTCGAGATGGGCACCGAAGAAAGCCCGCTCGACATGCACCTGAACGGCAAGATCGAGGATCGCGACGGGGTCACCTGGATCAAGTGGAACGCCCACGGCGCGCCCGAAACGCCGAGCGACGGCTGGTTGTACGAGTACAGCGGGTACTACACCAGCAAATGGCCGGACGGCCGCCGACAGCTCGACGCGATCGTCGGCTCGGTCGTGCGCAGCCAGACGCACGACGACCTCAAGCCGAACCAGACGGCCGATCGCACGGCCCCGGCCGGCAGCGTCGCCTCGTTCGTCATGGTGCGCCCCGCATTCGTCGAGGCGCGCGACGTGATTCCGCTTCCTCCTGAGATGCTCGAAATGATGGGCTCGCGGGCCCATCGCCTGCACCACGCGATCTGGCACGGGCTGCGGGACAACTGGGCCGCACCGAGCGATGGCGAGATCTCGGAGAGCGACAAGGCGGAGATCACCGAGCTCGGTTGGGCCCCACCGCACCCGAACCAACGCCCCACGCGCGGAACCGTCGACCTGCGTGAGCCGGACAACGGCGCAGGCGAGGACTTCCTCTACATGCATCGCCAGATGGTCCAGCACGTCCGCGAGCTGCTGAGCGGACTCGGTCTGCCCGTGATCCAGGCGTGGAAGTCCATTCCCTCCCCGAACCGGCAGTCACGGAATGGCGACGGGTTCTCCGTGCCCCCGGCCTGGGATACGGGGGACGGCGAGTTCGGCTTCAAGTCGCTGGCGACCATCAAGAGCGATGAGTACTGGCAGTCTCGGATGACGTTTCTCGATCGGCGGTTCAAGGATCCGGCGTACCTTGCGACGCTGTCCCTCGACCAGCTCGGCGCGAAGATCGAATGGCTGATCCACAATCAGCTGCACATCCGGTGGTGCTCGCTCCCGACGGATCCCGAAAACGCGCTCACGCCGCTGCCTGCCGGCCGGCCGCCCACCGATACGTCCGACAAGTGGATCAAGGCGACGCGCAGCGGCAAGCCGTTCTACTACGACAATCTCAACGACACGTTCTCGTCGCACGTGCACCCCGTCTTCTGGCGCCTGCACGGCTGGGTCGACGACCGCATCGAGGACTGGTACGCGGCGCACGCCGCCGCGCACATGGGCCAGGTCACCCGCAAGGCTGTGGGAGGCGTTCCGTGGTTCGCCAAGGGTCCGTGGGTCGGCGTCGAGACACCGTGGGTGGGCCCGGCGCCCGCTGCGCACGAACCGTGTGAGCACGAGCACGGCGGTCACGAGCACGGCGGTCACGAGCACGGCGGTCACGAGGGTGGCGGTCACGAGCACGGCGGTCACGAGGGTGGCGGTCACGAGCACGGAGGTCACGAGCACGGAGGCCAGGAGCACGGAGGTCACGAGGGTGGCGGTCACGAGCACGGCGGTCATGAGGGTGGCGGTCACCCCGAATACGACGTCGACGTCATGCAGCGGGTCTACGATCTGATCTTCAAGCCCGCGACGGCGACAGTGGCCGCGGTGTCGGGAGCGACGGCAACGCGCAGCGTCCAGTTCACGGGCAAGATCATCGGCACCGGAACGCCCTGAGGTCGTCCCGACAGGACGGCCGGGGGCCCTCCAGGAGGAGTGACGGGGCCCCGGCGCGGAACCGTGCCCGTCGCGGCGATGCGGACAAGAACGGCATCGGGATTCGCCTCGCAGCACAGCAGTCGGCGCCAGGACCTGTCCCACAGGGCTCAGTCGTCCGGACCGCAGGCGCCGCCGCCGGGCTGCTGGCGGGAGTACCGGACGATGGCTTCCTGCGAGGTCGATGACGGGCTGCCGTCGGCGGGGGTGAGTGTGTAGAAGGCGATGACGCAACCGTCGGTGACGGCGTCCAGGACGCCGTCCCAGGGGATTGTGTAGCCGGCCGAGGCGGTGTCGGCGGTGATGCTCGCGACACCCTGGATCTCCGCAGCCGGCGTCTGCCCGGTGGCGTCGCTGCAGACCGTGATGTGGAAGGTGACCTTGTCGCCGGTCTTGAAAGGTATCTGGTCCACCACGACGAGGACGCCATTCCAGGGCTTCTGCCGGCAGGTGATGCCGCCGGGGGGTTCCTCGTAAGGAAATTCCGGGAAGTCGAGCTCGATGGACATGCGGGCTCCTGGTCGGTCGAAGGGCGGGGGCGAGAGATCGGACTCCGCTCCATGATCACGGACCGAACGCCAGGCCGTGAGGCCGGATCCGTTGAGGATGACCGGACTTGCCCGCCACCAAGACGGCCAGGAACACAACACGACTCGAACAGCGCTCCCCGCCGGCCGGGGCTTCAGCGTGGACGGCTGCGCGGCGTGAGGCCTGAGGCGTGAGGCGGATGCGAACGATCGTGACCAGTTGTCGTCGCCGGCCGCGGTGACGGCCCGTTCGAACAGGAGCAAGGCTGATCAGGATCCTTTCGAGTGGCTGCCACCAGCGCCGGATGCGTTGTGCCGGTACGGGGGAGTGAGCGGCGACGAAGCTGCTGTGGAGCCTGGCGGTCGGTGAACTGGAGCGGGACCGGCTGATGGACATCGCTGCTGGCTGTGGTGGCCCGGACGTGGAGTTCACCCCGGCCCCGGAGTCGGGCCGTACGGCCCGATGGGCTCCCACCCGGTTGCCGGGGTAGGGGTCATCGGCCGATCGCACCGGGCGCGGGTCATGGGCGAGTCCCGGCTGGCGGGGTGGTTCGGCACGGGATCCGTAGGTGTGCTGCCACCGGCGACGTTCGAACCGGCACCAGGGCCTCCGTCTTGCCCCTGCCTGGGCCTTCGGCCGGGCCGGAGGGCTGTGCCCCCGACTCTCCGGCAGGCGACGGACCATGGCAGGTATGGCGACAGAATGGCTGCGCGGTCACCGACCGGACCCGATGGACAGGGGCCACCCGCCTTGCCACCGGGTACGACCCACGGCGGGCCGGACGCCGGGACACCGCGGTAGCGGGACACCGGGACACCGCGGTAGCGGGACGTCCAAGGCTTCCGTCAGCCGGTCCGCCGCCACCCCGGCGCCGAACGAACCCCGGAACGTCCTCCATCACGGGGTGACGGAGTAGCCGCCGGAACTGCAGCGGGCACCGCAAGGACGATGGGCGCTCGGCATTCACCCGTTCGGAGCAGTCGCGCATAGGGAGATCGAACCAACGAATCCGCAGGTCGGGTACCGCTGCGGCCAGGCTGCGTGGCGGCGGGGCGGGACCGCTCGCCGGCAGTGCGCCGGGGACGGCCATTACCTGGAAGCACCCATCCAGGAGAGCAGGAGGAGCTCATGGCCAAGCAAGGCAAAGCGAAGGCCGCCTCGCGCAAAGCGGCGAGGGCGCGCCTGGAACGGGCCGTTGCTGACGTCGATCGCGTGCTGGGGTTGCAGGCGATGCGGGCCGACAAGGGTGATACCCCGGGCCTGATCGCCGGCTATGCAAGCGGCCAGTCGATCGGCTGCAGCCTGTACAGCGTGTCCTGCAGGACGATGTAGCCGTGATCCCGGAAGGACAGCGCATCCGCCGGGGCCGGCTCCGCTGCCCCGGCGGATGAGCGCCGTGGACCGCCAGGGGGCCATGGCCGCCCACCACCAATTCGGCCTCGTCGACGCCCGGTACTACGAGCCGCTTTCCCGCCGGACCCTCACGCCCGAGTACCGCGAGGCTCTCGAGCGCCTGCTGCCGGACGCCTGGACTCTGCACCACGCAGACGTGTGGCTGCAGGCCCGGATGGTGGCCGGAGCATCGCGGCGGACGTCCCCACCGCCCATCCAAGGCTTCAAGATCCATGTCTCCTCCGCCCCCGCCCACGCGTTGCGGCTGTTCGATCTCCTTGTGCCCGTATGCGTGGAGAACGACGTCGAGTTCAAGGCGGCCGCCGACCCGATGATCTTGGGCGTGATCAATTCGAAGACCCAGGAACGCGGCTTCTCGGGCAAGTTCATGACGATCTATCCGCCCGACGAGGACGTCTTCGTCGAGCTGATCGAGACTCTGTACCAGCGGACGGTCGACGAGGCGGTCGAGGGTCCGTACATCCTGTCCGACCGGCGGTACCGGGACAGCAAGGTGCTCTTCTACCGGTACGGAGGTTTCCGCGCGCTGAGGCGTCTCAACATCGACGGCACGCAGAGCATGTTTCTCATTTCGCCCGACGGAGAATATGTCGCCGACGAACGGTTGCCGTACGTCAGGCTGCCTCACTGGGTCCGTGACCCGTTCGACGAAGCACCGCCGGAGCAGCCCATGGCGGGATCCGTCGATGGATCGGAGGGCACCCTCTTGAAGGGCCGCTATCTCGTCGACGGTGTCCTGACGTTCTCCAATGCCGGTGGTGTCTACCGCGCCACGGACAGTGCCACCCAGGAGCCCGTCGTCGTGAAGGAGGCCCGGCGTCTCACCAACTGCAGGATGGCCGAGGGTCGAACGTTCGACTCGGTGGACGTGCTGTGCCATGAATACGACGTGTTGCGCCGGCTGGAAGGCCTTGAGTTCGTGCCGCGGCCACTGGAGCTCTTCCAGGAGTGGGAGCACACTTTTCTGGTCGAGGAGCGTCTGGAAGGCATTACGTTCCACGATTTCTGGGCACGGGAAGACGTTATCCTCGCGCCGTACATTCGCCGCGAGGGACGGGTGGCCCCGTTCATCTCCCGTTTCAAGGAGGTCGCGGGACATTTGATCCGCATGGTCGAGGAGGTGCACGCACGCGGAGTGGTCCTCGGCGACATGTCACCGAACAACATCCTGATTGACGCGGAGACGCTGCGGATGTGGTTCATCGACTTCGAAAGCGCGGTCCACGCCGATGGCGGGGAGGCGCGGTCGGCCTACGGGACACGGTGGGGCACACCAGGATTCCTGCACCCGGACCGCTTCTCCCGCGACCGGCTCCTCCCCTGCGACGACTGGTACGCCCTGGCCATGGTGCTCTACAGCACCGTCGTGCCGGCAACCGCGCTCTTCGGCCTCAACCCCGCAGCGCAGAGCCGCTTCCTCGACGAGCTGATGGCCCTGGGGGTCCCCACCCAGGTGGGGTCACTCGTATCGTCCCTGACCGCCGGCAGAATCGAAGAGGCGAAGACCGTGCTTGCCGACTGGGAGGAAGGGTGACGCAATGACCACCCTGGCGGCCAAGACCAGCGCAACCGGAGGCAGTGCCTCGACCCACTCGCACCCAGAAGTGCAACGCATCCTCGGCGGTATTGCCGACACTCTGCTCCGAACCTACGACGACCAGCGGGCCGACCGCCTCTGGCCTGCCGACTACATGGTCTTTGCGACGAACCCCCTCAGCGTGGCCTACGGCGCGTGCGGGACGGCCCTGTTCCTTCGTTCCAGGACGAGCGCCCAGGGGTCGGCAGCCGCACTGCCGACCGAGGTGACCTCCTGGATGCTGGGGCAGCCGCTCGGTACCGATACCTATCCGCCCGGCCTGTACCTCGGGTTGGCCGGAGTCGCCTGGGCCTTCCACGATCTCGGCTGGGACGACAGGGGCGAAGCCGCCATGGCGCTGCTCTACGAATCCCCCCTGTTGTACGACGAGCCGAGCATGTTCCTCGGAGTCGCCGGGTGGGGCCTGGCGTCGTTGCGCTTCCACGCGAGGACGGGGAGGCAGCTCTACCTCGACCGCGCCGTACAGGCGGGCGAAGAGCTCCTCAGGACGGCGCGGAAGGACGGCGACACCTGTTACTGGCAGTCCCCCCACGACGGTCGCGTCCACTACGGATACGGCTACGGAGCGAGTGGCATGGCCCTCTTCCTCCTCCACCTCGGCCTGGTGACCGGCGACGCCCGCTTCCGCTCGTGCGCCGTCCGCGCTCTGGAGTTCGATCTGGCCCATGCGACCGAGAGCAGTCTCGGCCTGCAGTGGCAGCGGTTCCAGGACGACATCGTCATGTACCCGTACTGGATTCAGGGAGCTGCCGGAGTGGGCAGCGTACTGCTCCGGTTCCACCAACTGCTGGGGATCGATCGGTACGGCGACCTCGCCCGACGGGTGGCGGACGACACGTTCGTCAAGTACGCCTACAACCCGGGCCTCTTCGAAGGCCTGGCCGGGATCGGCGAATTCATGCTGGACATGTACCGCTGCAGCGGCGACCAGGGCTACTGGAACAAAGCCTGCGACATCGCCGAGACGATCCTGTGGTTCAGGGTGGAAGACGACGACGGCACCGCGTTCCCCGGTCGCTGGCTCAACCGGATCACCCACGACTACGCGACCGGCTCAGCCGGCATCGGCATGTTCCTTTCCCGACTCGTCGAGCCCCGCGAACGTGACTTCGTTGACCTTTGAGACGTCATCTCATTCGGCGGATCGGGTAGGCGTCGGCGCCCGTGGCGCGGTGGACCGGCCGCTGCGCGATCGACTCGGTGAACATGCGGGCCCTGAACTGACCGAGGCCCCGTCACCCTCCGTTGCGGGGTGGCGGGGCCTCGCGCCGACTGGCGCTACGTCAGTTGCACTAGATGTCGCGGAAGGTCTCGATCTGGGCGCCCACCGAGTTGAGGCGCTCGGCCAGTTCCTCGTAGCCGCGGTTGATCACGTAGACGTTGCGCAGCACCGAGGTGCCCTCGGCCGCCATCATCGCCAGGAGGACGACCACCGCCGGGCGCAGGGCCGGCGGGCACATCATTTCCGCCGCGCGCCAGCGGGTGGGGCCCTCGACCAGGACGCGGTGGGGGTCGAGGAGTTGGAGGCGGCCGCCGAGGCGGTTCAGGTCCGTCAGGTAGATGGCCCGGTTGTCGTACACCCAGTCGTGGATCAGGGTCTGGCCCTGGGCCACGGCGGCGATCGCCGCGAAGAACGGGACGTTGTCGATGTTCAGCCCGGGGAACGGCATGGGGTGGATCTTGTCGATCGGGGCTTCGAGCTTCGAGGGGCGGACCGTGAGGTCGACCAGGCGGGTGCGGCCGTTGTCGGCCGTGTACTCCGCCGAGCGGTCGTGGTCCAGGCCCATCTCCTCCAGGACCGCGAGCTCGATCTCCATGAACTCGATCGGCACCCGGCGGATGGTGAGTTCCGACTCCGTGACGACCGCGGCGGCGAGCAGGCTCATCGCCTCGACCGGGTCCTCGGAGGGGGAGTAGTCCACGTCCACGTCGATGCTCGGGACGCCGTGGACGGTGAGCGTGGTGGTGCCGACGCCGTCGACCCGGACGCCCAGGGCCTCCAGGAAGAAGCACAGGTCCTGGACCATGTAGTTGGAGGAGGCGTTGCGGATGACGGTCACGCCGTCGTGCCGGGCCGCGGCCAGCAGCGCGTTCTCGGTGACGGTGTCCCCGCGCTCGGTCAGCACGATCGGGCGGTCCGGGGAGATCCCGGGGACGACCTTCGCGTGGTAGATGCCCTCGGTCGCGGTGATGTCCAGGCCGAAGCGGCGCAGGGCGATCATGTGCGGCTCGATGGTGCGGGTGCCGAGGTCGCAACCGCCCGCGTAGGGCAGGCGGAACGTTTCCATCCGGTGCAGCAGCGGGCCCAGGAACATGATGATGCTCCGGGTCCGGCGGGCCGCGTCCGCGTCCATCGCCTCCATGTCGAGGCGGGCCGGCGGGATCAGCTCCAGGTCCACGCCGTCATTGATCCAGCGGGTGCGGACGCCGATGGAGCCCAGGACCTCCAGGAGGCGGTAGACCTCTTCGATGCGGGCCACCCGCCTCAGCACCGTACGGCCCTTGTTGAGCAACGAGGCGCAGAGCAGGGCGACGCACGCGTTCTTGCTGGTCTTGACGTCGATGGCGCCGGACAGGCGGCGGCCGCCGACCACGCGCAGGTGCATCGGGCCGGCGTAGCCCAGGGAGACGATCTCGCTGTCGAGCGCTTCACCGATGCGCGCGATCATCTCAAGGCTGATGTTCTGGTTGCCGCGCTCGATCCGGTTCACTGCGCTCTGGCTGGTGCCGAGGGCGTCGGCGAGCTGACTCTGTGTCCAGCCGCGATGCTGCCGTGCGTCACGGATGAGCTTGCCGATGCGTACGAGGTAGTCGTCTGCCATAGGGGCACGCTATCTCAGATATGAGATGACTCCCGCGCTGGGTGTGGCAAATGGGTGAATTGAGCGGTTGTTACCGACCATCAGGTCCCATGACGGGGTCCCCGTGTGCGTGATGGTCGACGATCCGACCCAGCAGCCGGGTGAGCTGCTCCCGCTCCTGGGTGGACAGCGGGGTCAGTAGTTCCTCCTGGGCCGCTGTGAGGATCTGTTCCAGTTTGCGTAGGTGGCGCCGGCCGTGCGGGGTGAGGGTGACGACGTTGCGCCGGCGGTCCTCGGGGTCGGGGGTCCGCTCCACCAGTTCGCGTGCGGCGAGTTCGTTGATGACGGCGACCAGGTCGCTGCGGTGGATGCCGGTGCGGGCGCTGAGAGTGGCCTGGCTCGCCGGGCCGGACTCCTCCAGGGCGACCAGCGCCGCGTAGTGCCACGTGCGGGCATTCTCCCCGCTCAGTCCCTCGGTCACGAGCCGCTGCGCGTGGGTGGAGGCCTGTGCCAGCAGTCGGCTGGGCAGTTCGCGCAGCCGTGCGGGGACGCGGGGGCCGTTCTCTTCCGGGGTCATGGGGCGATGTTACCCATTGCGTTGGTGGCACTAACGATATAGCTTCGTTCGCGTCGCTAACGTTAGTCATCCCAACGATTGCCGGAGGGCCTCTCATGCCCACGATCGGCGTACTCGACTCGACGATGTACTACGAGGACCACGGCGGTGACCGCGGGCGCCCCGGCGGCGTGCCCTTCGTGTTCCTGCACGGCAACCCGACCTCCTCCCACCTCTGGCGGGGCGTCCTGCCCCGGATCGAGGGCGGGGTCCGTGCCCTGGCCCCGGACCTCATCGGGATGGGCCGCTCCGGAAAGCCGGGCGGGGAGTACCGCTTCGAGGACCACGCCCGCTACCTGGACGCCTGGTTCGACGCCCTCGGGCTCGACGAGGTGGTGCTGGTCGGTCAGGACTGGGGCGGAGCGCTCGCCTTCGATCGGGCCGCCCGCCTCCTCGGCCGGGTCCGCGGCGTCGCCTTCATGGAGACGATCGTGCGGCCGCTGAGCTGGGCGCGGTACCCGCCCGCCGCGCGGGCCCGGTTCGAGGCGATCCGCACCCCGGGCGTGGGGGAGGAGATGGTCCTGGACCGGAACATCTTCATCGAGGACAGCATCCGGCAGACGGTGCTGAACCCGATGGGCGAGGCGGACCGCGCCGTCTACGCCGCCCCCTACCCGACCCGCGAGAGCCGGCTGCCCATGCTGCGGTGGGCCCGCTCGCTGCCCATCGACGGAGATCCCGCCGATGTGCACGCCGTCGTCGAGAAGTACGACGCCTGGCTGGCGGACAGCCCGGAGGTGCCCAAGCTGCTGCTCACCTTCGACGGCTCTCCGGCCCTGATGGTCGGCCCCGAGACGGTCGCCTGGTGCGAGGAGAACGTCTCGGCGCTGGAGAGCGAGTACTGCGGCCGGGCCGCCCACCTCTGCCCCGAGGACCGGCCCGAGGAGATCGCCGCCGCGCTCAACTCCTGGGCCGCCCGCTACGGCCTCGCGGCCGGCTGAACCCGGCGGCCGAACCCACGGCGGCCGGGCCTGCGGCAGCCGAACCCACGGCGGCCGGGCCCCCGGCAGCGGCGGCGCCCCGCTCAGTGCTTGCAGGCGTGGTGCCGCCCCCCGGCGTGCACCGTCGCGTACGAGGCCGGGCGCGGGCCCGAAGCGGCGCCCGCCACCCGTGCCGAGGCCGCCTTCCCCGACGTCGAATCCGCGTCGTGCACCACCCGCCCGCCGACCAGGGTCATCCGTACCCCCGTCCCGCTGATGTCGGCCACCGGGCAGCGCGTCACGTCCCGGTCCAGGACCACCAGGTCCGCCGCCCTGCCCGGCTCCACCGTGCCCGTCAGCTCCTCCTGGCGTAGCTGCCACGCCGTTCCCGAGGTGTGCATCCGCAGCACCGCGTCCCGGTCGAGCGCCTCCAGTTCGCGGTACAGCGGACCCGCCCCGAAAGCACCCTGGCGGTCGATCGCGGTCCGCAGCTGGTTCCACACCTGGAGGGCGTCCACCGGCCAGTCGGAGCCGCCCGACAGCCGGGCCCCCGCCTTCTCCAGGCTCCGCGCCGGGTACATCCACCGGTGCCGCTCGGGTCCGATGTAGGGCAGCAGCGCCTCCATCGTCCAGGTGTCCTTCGCCGCCCACTGGAGCTGCATGCACGCCGTGACACCCAGCTGGGCGAAACGCCGCAGGTCCGCCGGGTCCACGAGCTGCAGGTGCGCCACGGCGTTGCGGGCGTCGCGAAGGCCCGTCACCCGCTTGGCGTACGCGTAACCGTCCAAAGCGGTGCGTACCGCACGATCGCCGAGTCCGTGCGCGTGCATCTGCCAGCCCGCCCGGTTGAAGGCGGCGGCGAGCCGACCGTAGTCCGCCGCCGAGGTGTAGAGCTCGCCCCGGTTGTCGGTCGGCCTGCCGTTCCCGTCGAGGTAGGGCTTCAGCAGCGCGGCGGTCTGCGCCGGGTACTCGATGACCCCGTCCAGGAACACCTTGACCATCCCGAACCGCAGCCCCCGCACGCCCGAGAACTCCCGCCGCAGGCCCCGCGCGTACGCCAGCGAGCCCGCCGGGTCCTTGGTCTGCTCCGCCTCCAGCCGGATCGCGGGCACGATCCGCTGCGGCAGCTTCCCGGCCGCCGACAGCGCCTGGTACAGCTCCAGTTCGTGCCGTCCCACCAAGGCGTCCATCATCGTCGTGACCCCGGAGGCGGCCGCCAGCTCCAGCACCTTGGCGCACGCCGCGACCAGGTCGGCCCGGGTGGGCTCCGGTATGTGCCGCCGCACCAGGCCCTGGGCGTCGTCCTTGAGGACACCCGTCGGCCGCCCGTCCGCGCCCTTGACCACCTTGCCGCCGACCGGGTCGGGGGTGGCCGCCGTGATCCCGGCGATGTCCAGGGCCCGCTGGTTGGCCCACAGGTTGTGGCCGTCGCCGCCGACGAGGGCGATCGGCCGCCGGGTCGGGAGCGCGTCCAGCATCGTGTGGTGGGGGTTGGTTCCCACGGGGAGCAGCCCGACCGGGTTCCAGTCCTCGACCACCAGCCAGCCGTCGGGCTCCGCGCCCGCGCCGCCCGTGTCGGCGAGGAAGCCGGTCAGGATCTCCTGGAGCTCGGCCAGGGTGGTCTCCGCGCCCTCCAGCGAGGGGGACAGCGAGCGCTCGCCCGCGCCGAGCGGGTGGACGTGGCCGTCGTGGATGCCGCTCATGACCGTGTTGCCGCGGGCGTCGACGACCTCGGTGTCACGGCCCACGTAGCGGCGCAGCGCCGCGTTCGTCCCGGTGGCCCAGATCTTCCCGTCCCGGCCGACCGCGACGGCCTCGACGCGCGCCCGGCCGCCGGTCCCGGTGAACACCGAGGCGTTGTGGACCACCATGGCCGCCGAACCGCGCCCGGTGGGGGAAGCGGCCGAGCGTGCGGGGGAGGCCGAGGCCGGGGCGGCCCCCAGCAGGCCGGCCGCCCCGGCGACCCCGGTGATCCCGGCGGCCGCGAGGAGTCCCCGACGGGACAGGTGCGAAGAAGACGTCATGCCCACTCCAAACGTTGGTGTGGCCAGGACACTGTTTGATTAACCGCTTAACCAGAAGCCGCCTCCACCGACGAAATCCGTACGATGGCCGCGTGCCAGAGCACCCACCCGCGCCGGGACCGACCCTCGCCGACATCGCGCGCGCCGCCGAGGTGTCCACCGCGACCGTCTCCCACGCGCTCAACGGCACCGGCCGCCTCGGCGAGTCCACCCGGCGCCGGGTCCGCGAGGTGGCGGGCGCGCTCGGCTACGGTGCCCGCCGCGGCCCGCGCACCCGCAGCCTCGGTGTCGCGGTGACCACGTACGCGGGGGACGCCTGGGACTTCGTCGGGATCGCCTACTTCTCCCGCCTGCTCACCGCCGCGACCTCGGCCGCGCACGCGCACGGGTACGCGCTGACCACCCTGCCCGCCGACCGGGGCGCCGAGCCGCTGTGGCACACGCTCGCCGTGGACGGGATGCTGCTGCTCGACAGCCCGGCCGGGGACCCGGTGCTGCGGGCCCTGCGGGCGCGCGGTCTGCCGGTGGTCTTCGACGGCCGGCCGCCCGACCCCTGGCCGGCGGACGTATGGGTGGACAACGACCACACCACGACCACCCGCGAGGTGCTCGACCACCTCGCGGCCTCCGGGGCCCGGCGGATCGCACTGCACTCGGGCTACGGCCGCGAGTTCTACACGGGGGCCGTCACCTCGGCCTACGAACAGTGGTGCGCGGAGCGCGGCCTGGCTCCGCTCCTGGTCCCCTTCGACCCGGACGACACGGCGGGACACGCCTTCGACTCCGCCTTCACCGGGCCGGACCGTCCCGACGCCGTGTACTGCGTGTACGACCCGGGGGGCCGCCAGGTGCTGGCCGCCGCCGCGCGCCACGGTCTCCGTATACCCGGCATACCTGGCATGCCAGGTATGCCGGGTATACCCGCCGCGCCCGGCGACCCGGGGCATGACGGGGGGCTGCTGCTGGTCTGCGCGAGCGAGGATCCGGCGTACGCGGAGGCCGAACCCGCCGTGACCACCGTCACCCTGAACCCGGAGCGGATCGCCGCTTCGGCGGTGTCTGTCCTGGTCAACCTGATCGAATCCGGGCATGCGGAACCGCCTGGTCAGCGGACGGTCCCGGCAGGACTGCGGGTGCGCGCCTCGTCCCTCCCCCCGGACATGTACTAGAGTTATCTCGACATCGAGATATCTGCCGAAGGCGTACCGCAGCCGCCCCCGCTGGTAAGGGTTACCTAACTTAGCCCTACCTTAGCGGATTGGCCAAGGGGCGTGGCGGCAGGATTGCGGTAATACGCGCGAATTCATGCATGAAGGAGACTGTCGTGTCGGCGAACAGCTTCGACGCCCGCAGCACGCTGCAGGTGGGCGACGAGTCGTACGAGATCTTCAAGCTGGACAAGGTCGAGGGCTCCGCCCGCCTTCCCTACAGCCTGAAGGTCCTGCTGGAGAACCTGCTTCGCACCGAGGACGGCGCGAACATCACCGCCGACCACATCCGGTCGCTCGGTAACTGGGACTCGCAGGCCCAGCCCAGCGAGGAGATCCAGTTCACGCCGGCCCGCGTGATCATGCAGGACTTCACCGGCGTCCCCTGCGTGGTGGACCTCGCCACCATGCGTGAGGCCGTCAAGGCCCTCGGCGGCGACCCGGCGAAGATCAACCCGCTCTCGCCCGCCGAGATGGTCATCGACCACTCGGTCATCGCCGACAAGTTCGGCACGAAGGACGCCTTCGCGCAGAACGTCGAGCTGGAGTACGGCCGCAACAAAGAGCGCTACCAGTTCCTGCGCTGGGGTCAGACCGCCTTCGACGACTTCAAGGTCGTCCCCCCGGGCACCGGCATCGTCCACCAGGTCAACATCGAGCACCTGGCCCGCACGGTCATGGTTCGGGGCGGCCAGGCGTACCCCGACACCCTCGTCGGCACCGACTCGCACACCACCATGGTCAACGGCCTGGGCGTGCTGGGCTGGGGCGTCGGCGGCATCGAGGCCGAGGCCGCGATGCTCGGCCAGCCGGTCTCCATGCTGATCCCGCGCGTCGTGGGCTTCAAGCTGACCGGCGAGCTGCCGACCGGCACCACCGCCACCGACCTGGTGCTGACGATCACCGAGATGCTGCGCAAGCACGGTGTCGTCGGCAAGTTCGTCGAGTTCTACGGTGAGGGCGTCGCCGCCACCTCCCTCGCGAACCGCGCCACCATCGGCAACATGTCGCCGGAGTTCGGCTCCACCGCCGCGATCTTCCCGATCGACGACGAGACCCTGAAGTACCTGCGCCTGACCGGCCGCGACGCCCAGCAGGTCGCGCTCGTCGAGGCGTACGCCAAGGAGCAGGGTCTGTGGCTGGACCCGGCCGCCGAGCCGGACTTCTCCGAGAAGCTGGAGCTCGACCTCTCCACGGTCGTCCCCTCCATCGCCGGCCCGAAGCGCCCGCAGGACCGCATCGTCCTCGCCAACGCCTCCCAGCAGTTCGCGCTCGACGTGCGCAACTACGTCGAGGACGACGACGAGGCGGGCAAGGAGTCCTTCCCGGCCTCCGACGCCCCGGCCGCCACCGACGGCGTGCCGACCCGCCCGACGCTGGTCACCCTGGCCGACGGCACCTCCTTCGAGATCGACCACGGCGCCGTCACCGTCGCCGCGATCACCTCCTGCACCAACACCTCGAACCCCTACGTCATGGTCGCCGCGGCGCTCGTGGCCAAGAAGGCGGTCGAGAAGGGCCTGACCCGCAAGCCGTGGGTCAAGACCACCCTGGCCCCGGGCTCGAAGGTCGTCACCGACTACTTCGACAAGGCCGGCCTGACCCCGTACCTCGACAAGATGGGCTTCAACCTCGTCGGGTACGGCTGCACCACCTGCATCGGCAACTCCGGTCCGCTGGACGAGGAGATCTCGAAGGCGATCAACGAGCACGACCTCGCGGTCACCTCGGTGCTCTCCGGCAACCGCAACTTCGAGGGCCGCATCAACCCCGACGTCAAGATGAACTACCTGGCCTCCCCGCCGCTGGTCGTCGCGTACGCCATCGCGGGCTCCATGAAGGTGGACATCACCACCGACGCCATCGGCGTCGACACCGAGGGCAAGCCGGTCTTCCTCAAGGACATCTGGCCCTCCGAGGCCGAGGTCAACGACGTCGTGGCGAACGCCATCGGCGAGGACATGTTCAGCAAGTCCTACCAGGACGTCTTCGCGGGTGACGCCCAGTGGCAGGCGCTGTCGATCCCGACGGGCAACACCTTCGAGTGGGACCCGCAGTCGACCTACGTCCGCAAGCCCCCTTACTTCGAGGGCATGACGATGGAGACCACCCCGGTCTCCGACATCGCCGGCGCGCGCGTGCTGGCGAAGCTGGGCGACTCGGTCACCACCGACCACATCTCCCCGGCCGGTGCGATCAAGGCCGACACCCCGGCCGGTAAGTACCTCACCGAGCACGGTGTCGAGCGTCGCGACTTCAACTCGTACGGTTCCCGCCGTGGCAACCACGAGGTCATGATCCGCGGCACCTTCGCCAACATCCGCCTGCGCAACCAGATCGCGCCGGGCACCGAGGGCGGCTTCACCCGCGACTTCACCGCCCCGGACGCGCCGGTCTCCTTCATCTACGACGCCTCGCAGAACTACCAGGCCGCCGGCATCCCGCTGGTCATCCTGGCGGGCAAGGAGTACGGCTCCGGCTCGTCCCGTGACTGGGCCGCCAAGGGCACCGCGCTGCTCGGCGTCAAGGCCGTCATCGCCGAGTCCTACGAGCGCATCCACCGCTCGAACCTGATCGGCATGGGCGTCCTCCCGCTGCAGTTCCCGGAGGGTGCCACCGCGGCCTCCCTGGGTCTGACCGGCGAGGAGACCTTCTCCTTCACCGGTGTGGAGGAGCTGAACAACGGCACCACCCCGCGCACGGTCAAGGTGACCACCGACACCGGTGTGGAGTTCGACGCGGTCGTCCGCATCGACACGCCGGGTGAGGCGGACTACTACCGCAACGGCGGCATCATGCAGTTCGTGCTCCGGAACCTCATCCGCGGCTGAACCACGGCATAGGCGCCAAAGGGCCGTATCCCCGTCAAGGGGGTACGGCCCTTCCGTTCGTCCGGCGGCGTGTCCATGTGACGGACAGGTCTCAACTCGGAAAAACTGGTGGCCATAAATGTGCATGATCTTGCTCACACGAGCGCAAGTGGACTATACCTGTGCCCGTCCGGATCACCGCGAGACGAGCGGCTCCGGGCCGGGGGGTGGGCGGGGACCTGTGGTGATGTCCGCATGCACGGTCACCACCGTGAATCTCCGGCCTCCTTCACACTTCTGACGAAGGCGAGGACATGAGCATGGGATCCACTGGTGAGGGCCTCGGACGCCGCGACCTGATCAAGCGCTCCGCAGCACTCGGACTGATCACGGTGCCGACGATGAGCTTCCTGTCCGCCTGCGCCTCCGGCGGTGAGGAGAACTCCACGAAGGGACCGGCCAAGGCGCCGGTGACCAAGGAGAACCCCTTCGGCGTCGCGAAGGGCGGCAAGCTGGACGTCGTCGTCTTCAAGGGCGGGTTCGGCGACGACTACGCGAAGGCCTGGGAGGCCGCCTTCGACAAGAAGTGGGGCACCACCAGCTCCCACCTGGGCACCCAGGAGATCACCGCCAAGCTGCAGCCCCGCTTCAACGCCGGGAACCCGCCGGACGTCGTCGACGACTCCGGCGCCCAGCAGATCAAGCTGGACGTGCTCGCCAAGGGCGACCAGCTCGCCGACCTCACCGCCGTGCTCGACTCGCCCTCGCTCGACGACCCGACCAAGAAGGTGCGCGACACCCTGGTCGAAGGCGCCTACGAACAGGGCCTGCAGGGCGGCAAGTTCGTCGTGCTGAAGTACGTCTACGCCGTGTTCGGCTTCTGGTACTCCGGCAAGCTCTTCAAGGAGAAGGGCTGGGCGCCGCCGAAGACCTGGGACGAGTTCCTGGCCGTCTGCGCCAAGGCCAAGGAAGCCGGCATCGGCGGCCTCGCCCACCAGGGCAAGTTCCCGTACTACATCAACGTCGTCATCATGGACCTGATCGCCAAGAAGGGCGGTCTGGACGCCATGAAGGCGATCGACAACCTGGAGCCGAACGCCTTCGAGGGCAACCCGGCCGCCCTCGCCGCGGTCGAGGCGGTCTACGAGGTGGTGGAGAAGGGCCTGCTGATGCCGGGCACCAACGGCCTCACCCACACGGAGTCACAGACCGCCTGGAACCAGTACAAGGCCGCCTTCATCCCCTCCGGCTCCTGGCTGGAGAACGAGCAGCTGAAGCAGACCCCGGAGGACTTCGACATGAAGTTCCTGCCGATGCCGCTGCTCGCCGACAGCAAACTGCCCTTCGAGGCCATTCGGGCCGGCGTCGACGAGCCCTTCATCGTCCCGGAGAAGGCCGCCAACAAGGCCGCGGGCTTCGAGTTCCTCCGCTCGATGCTGTCCCGCGAATGGTCGACGATCTTCGCCCAGCAGGCGAACTCGCTCACGGTGGTCAAGGACGGGGTGGACCCGAGCGTCAAGCTGCGGCCGGGCACCCAGTCGGCGGTCGAGGCACTCAAGGCCGCGGGCGGCAACACGTTCAGCTACCGCTACCCCGACTGGTACAGCGAAATGGACACCGAGATCCAGAACGCGTCCAATGAGCTCATGGCGCAGCGGATTCAGCCGAAGGAGTGGATCAAGCGGGCCCAGGCTGCGGTAGACAAGGCGGCCAAGGACCCGAACGCCAAGAACAACAAGCGCGCCTGACACGCAGGGACGGACACCATGAGCCAAGTAGCCCAGAGGAAGGGGCGAGCCGGTTTCATCACCGGCTTCCTCTTCGCACCCCTCGCGCTGTACCTGACCTTCGTCATCTGGCCCTACGTACAGACGTTCGGCTACTCCTTCACCAACTGGAGCGGACAGTCCCCGACGTTCGACTTCGTCGGCGTGGACAACTACGCGACGTTGCTGTCGGACGAGGTCTTCCGCGGCGCGCTCTGGCACAACCTGCTGCTCCTGGTGTTCGTCCCGCTCGTCACCATCCTGCTCGCCCTCTTCTTCGCCTTCATGGTGAACGCGGGCGGGCGCGGCGGGGCCGGCGGAGTGCAGGGAGTCGGCGGATCACGCTTCTACAAGGTCGTCTACTTCTTCCCCCAGGTCCTCTCCCTCGCCATCCTCTCCGTGCTCTTCGGCGCGATCTACCGCAGCGACGAGGGCGGCCTGCTCAACGGCTTCCTGACCAAGGTCGGCGTGATCGACGCGGCCCACCCGGTCGAATGGCTCAACGAGCCGAACCTCGTCCTGTGGTGCCTGCTCCTCGTCGTCGTCTGGCACGGCGTCGGCTTCTACCTCGTCCTGTTCTCCGCCGCCATGCAGTCCGTCCCCAAGGACATCTACGAGGCCGCGCTGCTCGACGGCGCCGGGCGCGCCCAGACCTTCTTCAAGGTCACGCTGCCCCTGCTGTGGGACTCCGTGCAGACCTCGGCGGTCTACCTGGGCATCGCCGCCATGGACATGTTCGTGCTGGTGTCGACCATGACCTCGGGCCAGTTCGGTGGCGGACCCGACCACCACAGCGAGGTCATGTCGACGGTGCTGATGCGCAACTTCCTCTACTTCGGCAAGAGCGGATACGCCTGCGCCATGGGCGTGGTCATGCTCGCCCTGACCATGATCCTCTCCGTCATCACGCTGCGCGCCACCCGCCGCGAGCGCATCGAGTTCTGAGCGGAGTTTCCACGATGACTGCACAGTCCACAGTGATCAAGGCTCCCGGCGAGAAGGCCGCGGAGCAGGCCGGCGGCACCGGACGGCCGGGGAAGCGGGAGGGGCGGCGCTCCGAGGGCATGGCCCTCAACGTCTTCTCGCACGGCTTCCTGGTCGTCTGGGCGATCATGATCGTGCTGCCCCTGCTCTGGCTGGCGCTCGGTGCCTTCAAGACCGACGCGCAGATCGGCGGCTCGGCCCTGAGCTGGCCCTCCAACTGGCACTTCGACGCCTTCGGGCGGGCCTGGACGAAGGGCATCGGAGGCTACTTCGCCAACACCCTCATCGTGCTGGTGTTCTCGGTCCCGCTGACCATGCTGTTCGGCTCCATGGCCGCGTACGTGCTGGCCCGCTACCCCTTCACGGGCAACCGGCTCATCTACTACTTCTTCGTCAGCGGGGCGATGTTCCCCGTGTTCCTGGCGCTCGTACCGCTCTTCTTCATGGTCAAGCGCTTCGACATGCTGAACACCTACCAGGGTCTGATCCTGGTGTACGTCGCCTACTCGATGCCCTTCACGGTCTTCTTCATGCACTCCTTCTTCCGGACGCTGCCGACGGCGATCCACGAGGCGGCGGTCATCGACGGGGCCTCCGACACCCGGATCTTCTTCCAGGTGATGCTGCCGATGGCCAAGCCCGGCCTGATCAGCGTCGGGATCTTCAACATCCTGGGCCAGTGGAACCAGTACATCCTGCCCGCCGTGCTGATGCAGCCGCAGACCAGTGCCGACCCCGAGCGGTACATGCTCACCCAGGGGCTCATCCAGCTCCAGTACCAGATGGGCTACGAGACGGACCTGCCGGTGCTGTTCGCCGGCGCCACCATCGCCATGGTCCCGATGCTGGTGGTCTACCTCTCCTTCCAGCGCCAGATCCAGTCGGGTCTCACCTCGGCGACGCTGAAGTAGCGGGCCAGGTCTCCGGCGTCAGGAGCCGCCGGAGACCTTCCGTAGCTTGTACAGCTTTCCGGAACCCGGGTCGCCGACCCGCTGTTGGATCCGGGGCTCCCGGGCGGTGCCGCCGACGCTCCACGCGGGCCAGACGCAGCCCGGGACGTCCACGCGGACCTTCTGTGTCCATACGTCCCGGCCGGCCTCGTATACCCAGGTCCCGGAGCCTGAGCAGCTCGGCGACGGGTCGCCCGGGTAGCCGTTGTGGCTGCGCCCGCCGACGCCGAAGGCGGTGACCCGGCCGTCCGGGGTGAAGTCCAGGGTGTTGCCCGTGTGGTCGATCCAGGTGCCGGTCATGGTCTCGGGCCCGATCGCCGGCGGCTCGTACGCGGGCAGTAGACCGACGGTGAGTCCGAGTGCGCCGAGCAGACCGGTGCCCGCCACCACCGCCGCGCCCCACAGTCCCACCCGCCGCAGCAGTCCCGCGCGCCGGGGCAGGGCGATCAGCGCGCCCAACGAGAGCGAGGCGATGGCCTCGGCCCAGAAGACCAGCGTGGGCCTCGTGGGCGCGTCGTTGTAAGCCGCGACACCGTAGACGGGCGGCGCCAGCAGGGCCGCCATGATCAGTGGCGCCGACCACCATGCCGCGTGCCGGCCGAGCCGGCGGCCGAGGAGGTCGGCGAGCGCGACCGCCGGCAGGACGAAAACGACCGACAGCAGGACCGTGACGAGGCCGACGAGGGTCCAGGCGGAGAGCAGGCCCGCCCCGATGGCGGGGTAGTCGGGGGGCGTGTCCGGCGGCGGCTGCGTCCGTACGTACAGCAGGACCACCACGACGGCGAGTGCGACCTCCAGGTTGCCGACCAGCGTCGAAACCACCAGGACCCTGCCGTACGAACGTTTCTGACGCACGCTCAATCCCCCTCGTGGCACGGCGGAGCGACACGTCCGCCCGGCCGACGTCGTCCTGGATCCATGATGCCGGCCCGGCTGAACGTGTTCAATTCATCTTTCGCGCCGGACTCTCCCTTCTCCTACAGCCAGGTGCCGAAGCGGCGGATGTACCAGGTCTTCACCAGCTGGGTGAGCGTGCAGTACGCGAGCAGCACGCCGATCAGCCACGGGAAGTAGCTCGCCGGCAGGGCCACGAAACCCAGCGAGGGAGCCAGCGGCGAGAAGGGCAGCCAGAGCCCGGTCAGCACCGCGAGGACGGTCATCACCATCACCGGCCAGGAGGCGCGCGACTGGATGAAGGGGATCTTCCGGGTGCGGATCATGTGGACGATCAGGGTCTGCGAGAGCAGGCCCTCGATGAACCAGCCGGACTGGAAGAGGGCCTGGCTCGCCTCGCTGTTCGCCGCGAACACGTGCCACATGATCAGGAACATCGAGATGTCGAAGATCGAGCTGACCGGTCCGATGGTGACCATGAAGCGGCCGATGCCCTTGGCGTCCCAGTTGCGGGGCTCCCGCAGGTACTCCTCGTCCATCCGGTCCCAGGGGGTCGCCAGCTGCGAGATGTCGTAGACCAGGTTCTGGACCAGCAGCATGATCGCGAGCATCGGCTGGAAGGGGATGAAGGCGCTCGCCACCAGGACCGAGAAGACGTTGCCGAAGTTCGACGAGGCGGTCATCTTGATGTACTTGATCGTGTTGCCGAAGGTGGTCCGGCCCTGGACGACGCCCTGCTCCAGGACGGTCAGGTCCTTCTCCAGCAGGATGATGTCGGCCGACTCCTTGGCGATGTCCACGGCGGTGTCCACCGAGATGCCGACATCGGCGTCGCGCAGCGCGGCCGCGTCGTTGATGCCGTCGCCGAGGAACCCGACGGTGTGGCCGTCGGCCTGCAGGGCCCGGACGATCCGGGCCTTCTGAACCGGGTCGACCTTGGCGAAGACCGTCGTACGGGCGGCCAGTTCGCGCAGCACCGCGTCGTCCAGGCCGTCGGTCTCGGGGCCGAGCACCACCTGGCCGACGTCGATGCCGACGTCGGCGCAGACCCGGGCGGCGACGAGGTCGTTGTCGCCGGTGACCACCTTCACCGCGATGCCCTTGTCGGCCAGGCCCTGGAGGGCTCGGGCGGCGTCGGCCTTCGGCGGGTCGAGGAAGGCGAGGAAGCCGACCAGCGTCAGCCCGTCCTCGTCGGCGACCGTGTAGGTCTCGCGCGGGCTGTCGATCGTGCGGGTGGCGACGGCCAGGACGCGCAGGCCCTGCCGGTTGTTGTCCTCGGCGATCCGGGCGACGTGCCACCGCAGCTGCTCGGTCAGCTCGACCGTCCCCCAGCCTTCGGCCGGGGGGACCCCCTGGCCGCGGTCCCTCATGTGCGTGCAGAGGGCCAGGACCTCTTCGACGGCACCCTTGGTGATCATGATGTGCTCGCGCTGTCCGAAGTCGCCGACCAGACGGTTGCGGCCGAGGACCACGGACATCCGGCGCCGGGCGAAGTCGAAGGGGATCTCGTCGACCATCGAGAACCGTGCGTCGACGACAACCTCCTCGGCCTCGTCGACGCGGTCGATGACCGCCTGGTCCATCAGGTTCTTCAGGCCGGACTGGAAGCGCGAGTTGAGGTAGCCGTACTCCAGCACCTCGCCGTCCTCGTCGCCATGCACGTTCAGGTAGCGGTCCAAGGCGATCCGGTCCTCGGTGAGGGTGCCGGTCTTGTCCGTGCAGAGCACGTCCATCGCGCCCAGGTTCTGGATCGCGCCCAGCCGCTTGACGACCACCTTCCGCTTGGACATGGCGACCGCGCCGCGTGCCAGGTTGGCGGAGACGACCATCGGCAGCATCTCGGGGGTCAGCCCGACGGCGACGGCGATGCCGAAGAGGAAGGCCTCGTCCCAGTCGCCCTTGGTGAAGCCGTTGATCATGAAGACGACCGGGACCATCACCAGCATGAAGCGGATCAGCAGGAAGCTGACCTTGCGCACGCCGGTGTCGAAGTTGGTCTGCGGGCGCTCGCCGACGAGCGAGCCGGCCATCGAACCGAAATAGGTGTCGGCGCCGGTGGCGACGACCACCCCGGTGGCGGTGCCGGAGGTGACCGAGGTGCCCATCAGGACCAGGTTGTCGGCCTCCACCGGGTCGGTGGTCTCCTGCTGGCCGAGGTCCCGGGTGCGGGTGTCGGCCTTGGCCACCGGCAGGGACTCGCCGGACAGCGCGGCCTGGCTGACATTGAGGTCCTTGGCGGTGACGATCCGCAGGTCGGCCGGGATCAGGTCGCCGGCCGCCAGCTTGACGACGTCGCCCGGGACCACCTGGTCCATGGGCACCTCGAACGTGGTGGGCGCGGAACCGCTGCCGGCCCGGCGCTGCACCGCGCACGTCGTGGTGACGAGCTTCTTCAGCGCGTCGGCGGCGCGGCCCGAGCGGAACTCCTGCCAGAAGCGCAGCAGTCCGCTGATCCCCACCATCACGGAGAGGATGACGACGCCCGGGTCGCCGGGGTCCTGCCAGTACATGACCGCCGCGAGGAAGACCAGTACGGCGATGAAGGGGTTCCAGTAGGCCTTCGCCAGCTGGAGGTACCAGCGGGGGGCGCGCTCGTGGGCGACGGCGTTGGAGCCGTGCCGCTCCAGGCGCAGCGAGGCCTCGGCGTGGGTGAGGCCGGCCGGGGAGGTGTCCACCTCCTGCAGGACCTGGACGCCCGAGCGGGCGCTGATCCCGGCGAGGCGCTCGCCGACGAGGCGGGTACGGGCCTGGAGCTCGGCGGCCTTGCGCTCGCGGCGGGAGCGGCCCGGCGGTGCGAGCGTGGTCGGGGTACGGGGGGTGAGCATGGTCATGACGAATACCTCCCTCCACGGTGTCCGGGCAGCGCGAAGCCGAGCGGTCACGTGGAGTGATCATGGGTCGGCGCAGAGCGGACCCGATGGGCCCTCGGCGCGCCGGTGGGCATGGATGACGCACGCCCGGCGGAGTTGGCAGGGCATGCGGAAGGAAGGGAATGTGGAAGGAGTGAACGCGAAGGCGCGCGAAGGAACGCGACGCGATGCGAACGGAACGCCAGCGCGCACGGGAACAGCGGTCCACCGCTGCCGTGCGTCCCCGGAGAGAGGTCAGCCGGTCACAAGGTCAGCCGACGAGAGCGACGAGAGCGCTGCGAGGACTTCGATCGGGACTCATCCCGAACACCTCCTTGCGTAGCGCGGTCATTGCACGACGCCAGGTCCGGCCGAAAGGGCCGCAGAGGACCGGCGTCTCAGCGACCGTAGCACGATCCAACGGCCGCTTCTCTCCCCCTTTAGTCCAGTACCAGCCGTTTCATGCCGTGTCAGCCTCTTGACGTGTGGATGCCTAAAGGCTCGACTTAAGGTTCACAAGTTGGAGAGATGCCGGGGTCTCGGAGCGTGAAGCCGTGACATGCCCCGGCCGGGGGGCGACGGCTGGCCGTCGCTAATGGGCAGGAGTGGATGAGTCGTGCAGACTCCCGGATCGCAGTCGTCACTGCATCGCGCGAATCTCGAACGGGTCGTGCGGGCGGTGCGGCTCGCGGGATCGCTGACCCAGGCGGAGATCGCCCGCGCCACCGGACTGTCGGCGGCCACGGTCTCCAACATCGTCCGGGAGCTGAAGGACGGCGGGACCGTCGAGGTCACCGACACCTCGGCCGGTGGCCGCCGGGCGCGCAGCGTCTCGCTCAGCGGTGACGCGGGGATCGTCATCGGGGTCGACTTCGGCCACACCCACCTGCGGGTGGCGGTGGGGAACCTGGCTCACCAGGTGCTGGCGGAGGAGTCCGAGCCGCTGGACGTCGACGCGTCGTGGGCGGACGGCTTCGACCGGGCGGAAGCCCTGGTCGGACGGCTGATCGCGGACATCGGCGTGGGGCTGGAGAAGGTCATCGGCGTCGGGCTGGGCGTGCCGGGCCCGATCGACGTGGAGTCCGGGACCCTGGGCTCGACCGCGATCCTGCCGGGCTGGGCGGGCATCAATCCCCGCCAGGAGCTCTCGCAGCGCCTCGGGGTGCCCGTGTACGTGGACAACGACGCGAACCTCGGCGCCCTCGGTGAACTCGTTTGGGGGAGTGGGCGGGGAGTAAAGGACCTGGCCTACATCAAGGTGGCCAGCGGCGTCGGCGCGGGCCTGGTGATCAACGGCCAGATCTACCGCGGACCCGGTGGCACGGCGGGCGAGATCGGGCACATCACCCTGGACGAATCGGGCCCGGTCTGCCGCTGCGGCAACCGGGGCTGCCTGGAGACCTTCACGGCGGCCCGGTACGTACTTCCGCTGCTCCAGGGCACGCACGGCCCGGAGTTGACGATGGAGCGCGTGGTCGAACTGGCCCGCGAGGGGGACCCGGGCTGCCGCCGGGTGATCACGGACGTGGGCCGGCACATCGGCAGCGGCGTGGCCAGTCTGTGCAACCTCCTGAACCCCAGTCGGGTGGTGCTGGGCGGCTCGTTGGCGGAGGCCGGTGAACTCGTCCTCGCCCCCATCCGTGAATCGGTGGGGAGGTACGCGATCCCCAGCGCGGCCCGGCAGTTGTCGGTGCTGACGGGGAACCTGGGCGGGCGGGCCGAGGTGCTGGGCGCGCTGGCGCTGGTCCTCAGCGAGATGGGCGATTCGACACTTTTGTCAGATCATGGAAGTGGAGTGCGAGCTCCAGCCGTCTTGTCTTCAGGTAGATAACGAATGGCACCGTTGTCATCTCGTTAAGAATTCACTCCTTGACGGCAAAACGCGGCCGGGGTTGACTCACATCCACCTCGGCCGCGCCGCTGCGGCCTCGTCAGGGAGGTTCAAGTAATGAACACGCGTATGCGCAGAGCCGCCGTAGCTGTCGCCGCTGGTGCCATGGCCGTTTCGCTCGCAGCTTGTGGCAGTGCCAAGGAGGCCGGCGACACGACGAAGGAGTCCTCCGGCGCTGCCAAGGGCGATGCGATCAAGGTCGGTCTGCTCCTGCCGGAGAACCAGACCGCGCGCTACGAGAAGTTCGACAAGCCGCTGATCGAGAAGAAGGTCGCCGAGCTCACCGGCGGCAAGGGCGAGGTCGTCTACGCCAACGCCAAGCAGGACGCGACCACGCAGAACTCCCAGGTCGACACGATGATCACCAACAAGGTGGACGTCCTGATCATCGACGCGGTGGACTCCAAGGCCATCGCCGGCTCGGTCAAGAAGGCCAAGGAGGCCGGTATCCCGGTCGTCTCCTACGACCGCCTGGCCGAGGGCCCGATCGACGCGTACACGTCCTTCGACAACGAAGAGGTCGGCAAGGTCCAGGGCAAGGCGCTCCTGGGGGCGCTGGGCGACAAGGCCAAGGACGGCCAGATCGTCATGATGAACGGTTCGGTCACCGACCCGAACGCCAAGCTCTTCAAGTCCGGTGCCCACTCCGAGCTCGACGGCAAGGTGAACGTCGGCAAGGAGTACGACACGGTCGAGTGGAAGCCGGAGAACGCCAACACCAACATGGCGGCCGCGCTCTCCGCGCTCGGCAAGGACAAGGTCATCGGCGTCTACTCCGCCAACGACGGCATGGCCGGCGGCATCATCACCGCCCTCAAGGCCGCCGGTGTCTCCCCCCTGCCGCCGGTCACCGGCCAGGACGCCGAGCTCGCCGGTGTGCAGCGCATCGTCGCGGGTGAGCAGTTCATGAGCGTCTACAAGCCGTACGCCCCCGAGGCCGAGGCCGCCGCGAAGATGGCCGTCGCCCTCGCCAAGGGCGGGAAGCCCGAAGGCACCACGTCCACGGTCGACAGCCCCACCACCAAGGGCGTTCCGTCCGTGCTGATCCCGGTCGTCTCGCTGACCAAGGGCAACATCAAGGACACCGTCGTCAAGGACGGCGTCTACTCGGTCGACGAGATCTGCACCGACAAGTACGCGGCGGCCTGCGCCGCCGCCGGCCTGAAGTAGCGGCCCCCGCCGTCTCCCCATGAGACGGCCCTCGTGCCTGACCGGCGCCCCTCCCACTCATCCCCGCCACCGGGCGGGGCGCCGGGCAGAAACGTTCCTCCCCCATTCGTCCCCGCTCCTGCTCTTTTGCACGACATCCCCGCCGGTCAGGCGGCGAAGGAGATGGTTCATGTGTCCGCTGCGCCCGTGCTGGCGTTGCGAGGGGTCTCGAAGCGGTTCGGCGCCGTTCAGGCCCTCACCGACGTAGAACTCGAGATCCACTCCGGTGAAGTGGTCGCCCTCGTCGGCGACAACGGTGCCGGAAAGTCCACGCTGGTCAAGACGATCGCCGGCGTGCACCCCATCGATGAAGGTGTCATCGAGTGGGAGGGGCGCCCGGTAGCCATCGGTAAGCCGCACGACGCCCAGAACCTGGGCATCGCGACGGTCTACCAGGACCTGGCGCTGTGCGACAACATCGACGTCGTCGGCAACCTCTTCCTCGGCCGGGAGCTCAAGAGCTTCGGCATCCTCGACGAGGTGGAGATGGAGCGGCGCGCCCGCGAGCTCCTGACCACCCTGTCCATCCGGATCCCCAGTGTCCGGATCCCGATCGCCTCGCTCTCCGGCGGTCAGCGCCAGACCGTGGCGATCGCCCGCTCCATGCTGGGCGAGCCCAAGCTCGTCATCCTCGACGAGCCCACCGCCGCCCTCGGTGTCGAGCAGACCGCACAGGTCCTCGACCTGGTGGAGCGGCTGCGCGAGCGCGGCCACGCCGTCATCCTCATCAGCCACAACATGGCCGATGTGAAGGCCGTCGCCGACAAGGTGGCGGTCCTGCGGCTGGGCCGCAACAACGGTGTCTTCAACGTCGCCGACACCTCGCAGGAAGAGATCATCTCCGCCATCACCGGTGCCACGGACAACGCCGTGACCCGCCGGGCGGCCCGCACCTCGGAGGCCGGCAAGTGAGCACCCAGAACCCTGCCACCGGTCCACTGGACAAGGGCCCCGTCGATCAGCATGACCACATCGACCCGGTCAACCCCGCGGCCGCGCACGACGCGATCCCGGCCGTGGACCCCCGCCTGCTCGTCCGGGAGGAGGGCCTCGCCGGGTACGTGGGCGAGTTCAAGCGGAAGCTGAAGGCGGGCGACCTGGGTTCCCTCCCGGTCGTCATCGGCCTGATCGTCATCTGGTCGATCTTCCAGGGGTTGAACTCGAACTTCCTCTCCCCGGAGAACCTGACCAACATCGCGATCACGATGACCGGCACCGGCATGATCGCCATCGGCATCATCTTCGTGCTGCTGCTCGGTGAGATCGACCTCTCGGTCGGCTCGGTCAGCGGTGTCTCGGGCGCGATCGTCGCCGTCATGGCCGTCACGCACGGCGTGAACGAATGGCTCGCCATCCTGGCGGCCATCGTGGGAGGTGCCCTGATCGGCTCCATCCACGGCTTCTTCTTCGCCAAGGTCGGCGCCCCGGCCTTCGCCGTCACCCTGTCGGGCCTGCTCTTCTGGCTCGGCGCGATGCTGCAGATCCTCGGCAGCAACGGCACGATCAACATCGACTCCGACGGCGTGGTCGGTCAGCTGACCACGTACTTCTTCTCGGACGTGGCCGTCGCCTACGGGCTGGCCGCGCTCGCGGTGGTCGGCTACTTCCTCGCCTCCTTCTTCGACGCGAGGCGCCGCGAGGCGGCCGGGATGCCCTCCCGCCCGCTCGCCGAGATCCTGCTGCGCACCGGCCTGCTCGCGCTGTGCACCTTCGGCCCCGCCGTGCTGTTCAACCAGTACAAGGGCCTGCCGCTCGCGGTGGTGCTCTTCCTGCTGGCCCTGGTCGTCACGGACTTCCTGCTGCGTCGCACGACCTTCGGGCGAAACGTTTTCGCACTGGGTGGCAGCGTCGAGGCCTCCCGCCGTGCGGGCATCGACGTCACCCGGATCCGGATCACGGTCTTCGCGATCTCCAGCACCTTCGCCGCCATCGGCGGCCTGTTCTGGGCCTCCAAGATCGCGGCGGCCAACCAGAGCGCCGGCGCCGGCGACCTGCTGATGAACGTGATCGCGGCGGCCGTCATCGGCGGCACCAGCCTCTTCGGCGGCCGGGGCCGGACCTGGAACGCCCTCCTCGGCGTCATGGTCATCGTCTCGATCCAGTACGGTCTGGCTCTGGAAGGCATCGCCACGCCGATCCAGTACATGATCACCGGCGCGGTGCTGCTGGCGACCGTGGTGATCGACTCGGTGACGCGCAAGACCCAGAAGACGGCCGGACGCGCCTGATCGCGCGTCCGACTCCCCGCCGGAGTGATGTCCGGCGGTAAGACCGGTCACAGTGCCCCGGGCATCCGTGCGTGCATGTACGGGGTACTCATGTACGGGTATACGCCCGTATGTGATGTGTGGCCGTCAGGTCGTGCGTACATGTATGACAAAGGTGTGACTCCCTCGGGACGGCCCGATGACCGTGGCCGGGGGCGGAACATTAGACTCGACAGACCAGCTAGCAACTGCAAGGAGGCACGGGTGCTGCTGACCCGCATCAAGGGACCGCGCGATCTGGACCGGCTCAGCCAGGAGGAGCTCGACCAGCTCGCGGCCGAGATCAGGTCCTTCCTCGTCGACGCCGTCTCCAAGACCGGCGGGCACCTCGGCCCCAACCTCGGGGTGGTCGAACTGACGATCGCCCTGCACCGGGTCTTCGACTCGCCCAAGGACAAGGTCCTCTTCGACACCGGCCACCAGGCCTACGTCCACAAGCTGCTCACGGGCCGCCAGGACTTCGCCGGCCTGCGTACCAAGAACGGTCTGTCCGGTTACCCCTCGCGCGCCGAGTCCGACCACGACGTGATCGAGAACTCGCACGCCTCCACCGTGCTCGGCTGGGCCGACGGCCTGGCCAAGGCCAACGAGGTGCTGGGCCGCGAGGACCACCACGTCGCCGCCGTCATCGGTGACGGCGCGCTGACCGGTGGCATGGCCTGGGAGGCGCTGAACAACATCGCCGCCGCCAAGGACCGCCCGCTGGTCATCGTGGTCAACGACAACGAGCGCTCGTACGGCCCCACCATCGGCGGCCTCGCGAACCACCTGGCCACCCTGCGCACCACGGACGGCTACGAGCGCTTCCTGGCCCGCGGCAAGGAGATCCTGGAGCGCACCCCGGTCGTGGGGAAGCCGCTCTTCGAGACCCTGCACGGCGCCAAGAAGGGCCTCAAGGACTTCATCGCCCCGCAGGGCATGTTCGAGGACCTCGGGCTCAAGTACATCGGGCCCATCGACGGCCACGACATCGAGGCCCTGGAGTCCGCCCTGCAGCGCGCCAAGCGCTTCAGCGGCCCGGTCATCGTGCACTGCCTCACCCAGAAGGGCCGCGGCTACACCCCGGCCCTGGAGCACGAGGCGGACCGCTTCCACGCGGTCGGCGTGATCCACCCGGACACCGGCCTGCCGGTGAAGACCGCCGCCGCCAGCTGGACCTCCGTCTTCGCCGACGAGATGGTCAAGCTCGGTCACGAGCGCGAGGACATCGTCGGCATCACCGCCGCCATGCTTCACCCGGTCGGCCTCAACAAGTTCGCCGAGGCCTTCCCGAACCGGATCTACGACGTGGGCATCGCCGAGCAGCACGGCGCCACCTCGGCGGCGGGCCTGGCCACCGGCGGGGTCCACCCGGTCTTCGCGGTGTACGCGACCTTCCTCAACCGCGCCTTCGACCAGGTCCTGATGGACGTGGCCCTGCACAAGTGCGGGGTCACCTTCGTCCTGGACCGCGCCGGTGTCACCGGCGACGACGGCGCCTCCCACAACGGCATGTGGGACATGTCCATCCTGCAGGTCGTACCCGGCCTGCGGCTCGCCGCGCCCCGCGACGCCGAGCAGCTGCGCGCCCAGCTCCGCGAGGCCGTCGAGGTCAAGGACGCCCCGACCGTCGTGCGCTACTCCAAGGGCGTCGTCGGCCCGGCCGTCCCGGCCGTCGGCCGGATCGGCGGCATGGACGTCCTGCGCGCCCCGGGCGCCGAGGTCACCCGTCCGGACGTACTGCTCGTCTCGGTCGGTGCGCTCGCCCCGATGTGCCTGGAGATCGCCGACCTGCTGGACAAGCAGGGCATCTCCACGACCGTGGTCGACCCCCGCTGGGTCAAGCCCGTGGACGAGGCCCTGGCCCCGCTCGCGGACCGGCACCGCGTGGTCGTCACCGTCGAGGACAACGGCCGTACCGGCGGTGTGGGCGCCGCCGTCTCGCAGGCCCTGCGGGACGCGGGTGTCGACGTACCGCTGCGCGACTTCGGTATCCCGCAGCGCTTCCTCGACCACGCCCTCCGCAAGGAGATCATGGCCGAGATCGGCCTGACCGCGCCGGACATCGCCCGGCAGGTCACCGGCCTGGTCGCCAAGCTGGACGGCCGCTACGACAGCGAGCCGGCCGCCGCCGTCGACTAGTCCGGAACTCGCCGCGCGCGCCGTTCGTAGATCGAGGCGCGGTTGCACGTCACGGGCCGGGAGATCACTCTTGAAGAGTGGGCCTCCCGGCCCGTTCGTGCGTCGTCACCTCTCGGAGGCGTCGGTGAGCAAGGATCTGAACAGCCCATTCCGTACCAAGACGGTGGAGCAGTCCATCCGCGACACGGAGGAGCCGGAACACGCGCTCCGGAAGTCGCTTTCCGCCTGGGACCTCACGGTCTTCGGTGTGGGCGTCATCATCGGCACCGGCATCTTCGTCCTCACGGGCATCGCCGCCCGGAACAACGCCGGTCCCGCCACCGCCCTGGCCTTCGTGGCCGCGGGCATCGTCTGCGCCCTCGCGGCGCTCTGCTACGCCGAGTTCGCGTCCACCGTCCCGGTGGCCGGATCGGCGTACACGTTCTCGTACGCCTCGATCGGTGAGCTGCCCGCCTGGATCATCGGCTGGGACCTGGTGCTGGAATTCGCACTCGGCACGGCGGTGGTCGCGGTCGGCTGGTCCGGGTACGTACGCCACCTCATGGACACCAACCTCGGCTGGACCCTGCCGACCTCCCTGTCCGGCCCCGACGCCGGCGGCCACTTCGACGTGCTGGCGTTCCTGCTGGTCCTGGCGCTGACCTGGATCCTGGTCGTCGGGACGAAGCTCTCGGCCCGCATCACCGCGGTCGTCGTCGCCATCAAGGTCACGGTCGTGCTGCTGGTCATCGTCGCGGGCCTGTTCTTCATCAAGGCCGACAACTACTCGCCGTTCATCCCGCCGGCCCAGCCACAGGCCGAGGGCGTCAGCGGCTGGCACTCGCCCCTGGTCCAGTTGCTCTTCGGCTACGAGCCCACGAACTTCGGCGTCATGGGCATCTTCACGGCGGCCTCGCTCATCTTCTTCGCCTTCATCGGCTTCGACGTGGTGGCGACGGCGGCCGAGGAGACCAAGAACCCCCAGCGGGACATGCCGCGCGGCATCCTCGGCTCGCTGCTGGTCTGCACGGTGCTCTACGTCGCCGTGACCCTGGTGGTCACCGGTATGCAGAAGTACTCGGAGATGTCCCCGACCGCGCCGCTCGCCGAAGCCTTCAAATCGGTGAACCAGCCGTTCTTCTCGGGCGCCATCAGCCTCGGCGCGGCCGTCGGTCTGATCACCGTGTGCATGATCCTGCTGCTCGGCCAGACCCGCGTGTTCTTCGCGATGAGCCGTGACGGACTGCTGCCGCGGGTCTTCTCCGTGACGCACCCGAAGTACCGCACCCCCTACCGGGCGACGATGCTGCTCGGCGGGATCATCGCGATCGTCGCGGGCTTCACCAGCCTGGAGACCCTCGCGGAACTGGTGAACATCGGCACGCTGTTCGCCTTCGTGGTGGTCGCGCTCGGCGTGATCGTCCTGCGCAAGACCCGCCCCGACCTGCACCGGTCCTTCCGGACCCCGTGGGTGCCCTTCGTCCCGATCGTGTCGATCGCGGCCTCGTTCTGGCTGATGCTCAACCTGCCGGCCGAGACCTGGCTGCGCTTCGGCATCTGGATGGCCATCGGCATCATCGTCTACTTCGCCTACGGCTACCGCAACAGCCGTCTGCACAAGGTCGGCCAGAACGCGGAGTTCTGAGCTCCGGCCGTACCCCGCACATGACACGGCGGGCCCGTACGGGAGTGATTCCCGTACGGGCCCGCCGCGTCGTACGACGGCCGGGGGCTCAGCCCTTGGCGGGGGAGTTCTTCGCCGAGGCCGGGACCTTCTGGTCGGTGCGCAGGGCTTCCCACAGCTGGGTCGCCTGCGGCTCGGCCACGATCACGCGGTTCGGGTCCACCTTGTCGTAGGCGACCGGGAGCATGATCGTCTCCATGGTGTCCGGGTCGACGCCCTTCATGCTCTGCGCGAAGTCGGACAGCGCGGTGAGCGAGGCGAGGTCGGAGTCGGTGGTCAGCGACTTGGTCCCGGCGTCCGCGAGCTTGTACAGCCGCGCCGGGTTGCCGAGGGCGTCCTGCTTCTTGATCTCGGACAGCATGGCCATCATGAACTGCTGCTGCAGGCCGATGCGGCCGAGGTCGCTGCCGTCGCCGTAGCCGTAGCGGGTACGGACGAACTTCAGCGAGTCGGTGCCGTTCAGCCGGTGCGAGCCGGCGTCCAGCTTGAGGCCGCCCTTGGCGCCGCTCATCGGCTTGTCCAGGGTGACGGTGACCCCGCCCAGCGCGTCCACCAGCCCCTTGAAGCCGGCGAAGTCGACCTCGACGAAGTGGTCCACGCGGACGCCGGACATCTGCTCCACCGTGTTGACCACACAGGCCGGGCCGGCGAGCGAGTAGACCGAGTTGAACATGACCCGCTTGGCGGACGGCAGGGTCTTGCCCTTGCCGTCCTTGCACTCGGGCCGGGTGATCAGGGTGTCGCGGGGGATGCTCACCGCGGTCGCCTTGGCCCGGCCCTCGGGTATGTGCACCAGCATCGCGGTGTCCGAGCGGGCACCGCTGACATCGCCGTGGTCGAGATCGGCATTGGCCCCGGCCCGCGAGTCGGAGCCGAGCACCAGGACGTTCTGGGCGTTCGCGACGACCTTCTTGGGCCGGTTGTCGCCGATCGCCTGGTCCAGGTCGACGCTGTCGATGTTGGAGTTCAGGTGACTGTAGGCCCACCAGCCGGCCCCGGCCGTGCCCAGGATCAGCACGGCGACCAGCAGCAGGGTGATCCGCAGAACGCGGCGGCGGCGCTTGGGCCGCGCGTGCTTTTCCGTCATGGGGGTGAATCTTAGACAGGTATTCGAACGGCTGTGGCCCGCCCCCCGGAAGGGGCGGGCCGAGCCGTGGAACAGCTCTCCGAGACCCGGACTAGGCCGGGATGCTCGCGAGGCCGGGGGCGAGGAACTTCTTGCCGTTCACGCGCTCCGAGACGCCTTCACGGTCCAGGTACGGCGTGATGCCGCCCAGGTGGAAGGGCCAGCCGGCGCCCGTGATGAGGCAGAGGTCGATGTCCTGGGCCTCGGCCACGACACCCTCCTCCAGCATCAGGCCGATCTCCTGCGCCACCGCGTCCAGGACGCGGTCGCGGACCTGCTCCTCCGTCAGGACGGAGTCGCCCTGCACCAGGAGCGCGGCGACCTCGGGGTCCAGCTCCGGCTTGAAGCCGTTCTCGGCGGAGTAGACGTAGAAGCCGCGCTTGCCGGCCTTGACGACCGCCGCCAGGTTCGGGGAGACGGTGAAACGCTCCGGGAAGGAGCGGTTCAGGGTCTCGGAGACGTGCAGACCGATCGCCGGGCCCACGAGCTCCAGGAGCACCAGCGGGGACATCGGCAGGCCGAGCGGCTCGATGGCCTTCTCCGCCGTGACGACCGGGGTGCCCTCGTCGATGACGTTCTGGATCTCGCCCATGAAGCGGGTCAGGATGCGGTTCACGACGAACGCCGGGGCGTCCTTGGTGAGGACCGCGGTCTTCTTCAGCTTCTTGGCGACACCGAAGGCCGTGGCCAGCGAGGCGTCGTCGGTCTGCTCACCGCGGACGATCTCCAGCAGCGGGAGGATCGCGACCGGGTTGAAGAAGTGGAAGCCGACCACGCGCTCCGGGTGCTGGAGCTTCGAGGCCATCTCCGACACCGACAGCGAGGAGGTGTTGGTGGCGAGGATCGCGTGCGCCGGGGCGACCGCCTCGACCTCCGCGAACACCTTCTGCTTGACGGACATCTCCTCGAACACGGCCTCGATGATGAAGTCCGCGTCCGCGAAGCCCTCGGCCTTGTCGAGCACACCCGTCACCAGGGCGGTCAGGCGGTTGGCCTTGTCCTGGTTGATGCGGCCCTTGCCGAGCAGCTTCTGGATCTCGGCGTGGACGTAGCCCACACCCTTGTCCACGCGCTCCTGGTCGATGTCGGTGAGGACCACCGGCACCTCCAGGCGGCGCAGGAACAGCAGCGCCAGCTGCGAGGCCATCAGGCCCGCGCCGACGACGCCGACCTTGGTGACCGGACGGGCCAGGGACTTGTCCGGGGCACCGGCCGGGCGCTTGGCGCGCTTCTGCACCAGGTTGAAGGCGTAGATGCCCGAGCGCAGCTCGCCGCCCATGATGAGGTCGGCCAGGGCCGTGTCCTCGGCGTCGAAGCCGGCCTGCAGGTCGCCCGACTTGGCGGCGGCGATGATGTCCAGCGCGCGGTAGGCGGCGGGAGCGGCGCCGTGCACCTTGGAGTCCGCGAAGAAGCGGCCCTTGGCGACGGCCGCGTCCCAGGCCTCACCGCGGTCGATCTCGTCGCGGACGACCTCGGTGGTGCCGTTCAGGACGTTCGCGGTCCACAGGAGCGACTGCTCCAGGAAGTCCGCGCCCTCGAACAGCGCGTCCGCGATGCCCAGGTCGAAGACCTGCTTGCCGCGCAGCTGCTTGTTCTGGTTGAGCGAGTTCTCGATGATGACCGAGACCGCGCGCTCGGCGCCGATCAGGTTCGGCAGGATGGCGCAGCCGCCCCAGCCGGGAACCAGGCCGAGGAAGACCTCGGGGAGCGAGAAGGCCGGGATGGCCTTCGAGACGGTGCGGTAGGTGCAGTGCAGACCGACCTCGACACCGCCGCCCATGGCCGCGCCGTTGTAGTACGCGAAGGTCGGGACCGCCAGCGCCGAGAGGCGCTTGAAGACGTCGTGGCCGCCCTTGCCGATGGCGAGCGCCTCGTCGTGCTTCTTCAGCAGCTCGACGCCCTTGAGGTCGGCGCCGACCGCGAAGATGAACGGCTTGCCGGTGATGCCGGCGCCGACGATGGAGCCCGCGAGGGCCTCCTGCTCGACCTGGTCGATCGCCGCGTTCAGGTTGGCGAGGGACTGCGGGCCGAAGGTGGTCGGCTTGGTGTGGTCGAAGCCGTTGTCCAGCGTGATGAGCGCGAAGCGCCCGGCGCCGAACGGCAGGTCCAGGTGGCGGACGTGCGCGGACGTGACGACCTCGTCCGGGAACAGCTCGGCCGCGCCCTTCAGGAGCTCAGCGGTGGTGCTCACTTGGAGTCTCCCTCGGCGTTGAAGTTCGGGTTCTCCCAGATGACCGTGGCGCCCATGCCGAAGCCGACGCACATGGTGGTCAGGCCGTAGCGGACGTGCGGCTGCTCCTCGAACTGACGGGCCAGCTGCGTCATCAGGCGCACGCCGGAGGAGGCGAGCGGGTGACCGAAGGCGATGGCGCCGCCGTACTGGTTCACGCGGGCGTCGTCGTCGGCGATGCCGTAGTGCTCCAGGAACGCGAGGACCTGGACCGCGAAGGCCTCGTTGACCTCGAAGAGACCGATGTCATCGATCGTCAGGCCGGCCTGGGCCAGGGCCTTCTCGGTGGCCGGGATCGGGCCGTAGCCCATGACCTCGGGCTCGACACCCGCGAAGGAGTACGAGACCAGGCGCATCTTGACCGGGAGGTTGTTCTCCCGGGCGAAGTCCTCGGACGCGATGATCGCGGCGGTGGCGCCGTCGTTGAGACCGGCGGCGTTGCCCGCGGTGACCCGGCCGTGCGTACGGAACGGGGTCTTCAGGCCGGCCAGGTTCTCCAGCGTGGTGCCCGGGCGCATCGGCTCGTCGGTGGTGACCAGGCCCCAGCCCGTCTCACCGACCGCCTCGTTGGTGTTGCGCACCGAGATCGGGACCAGGTCCTGCTGGATCTTGCCGTCGGCGTACGCCTTGGCGGCCTTCTCCTGCGAGCGCACGGCGTACTCGTCGGCGCGGAGCTTGGTGATCGTCGGGTACCGGTCGTGCAGGTTCTCGGCGGTCATGCCCATGAACAGGGCGGACTCGTCGACCAGCTTCTCGGAGACGAAGCGCGGGTTCGGGTCCACGCCCTCACCCATGGGGTGACGGCCCATGTGCTCGACACCGCCGGCGAGGGCGACGTCGTAGGCACCGAAGGCAACACCGCCCGCGACGGCGGTCACGGCGGTCAGCGCGCCGGCGCACATGCGGTCGATGGAGTAGCCCGGGACGGACTGCGGGAGGCCCGCGAGAATGCCGGCGGTACGGCCCAGCGTCAGGCCCTGGTCACCGATCTGCGTGGTCGCGGCGATGGCGACCTCGTCGATCTTCTTGGGGTCCAGGTCCGGGTTGCGGCGCAGCAGCTCCCGGATCGCCTTCACGACGAGGTCGTCGGCGCGGGTCTCGTGGTAGATGCCCTTCGGGCCCGCCTTGCCGAACGGGGTGCGGACGCCGTCGACGAAGACGACGTCCCTGACGGTACGAGGCACGTTGGCTCTCCTCCAGGTGCGGGTGTGCACTGCTGCGCGTGGGGACGTTCGGCATACGTTGCTGAGCGCCCGCTCACCCGACCCATGCTACTTGCGGGTAACCAATGTGCACACCCCCTCCCGGAGGAGCGGCGAAGGTCACACTCCGCACCCCGCGCGCGCCCCCTCCTCGCGCCCGTCCGATCGGAGCGCCCCGAGTTACCCGAACGGGTCGGACACCCGGTCAGGGCGGCCCTGTCGATGGCATCGGCGCACGCGCCTGCTGATTCTGGCCGGGTGCGGGGCGCCCGTCCCGGACCCGGCCGACCTGAACGGAGACCCCCGCCATGCTGATCAAGGCGGTCGACCACGAGGTCAAGCACGCCTCCATCCTCCCCGTGAACGAGGGCGAGGTGATCAAACTCTTCGTCCGGGAGCGCGACGGCACGAAGAATCCCACCAAGCGCACGGCCGTCCTGATGCTGCACGGCCGCAGCGTCCCCGTGCTGCCCGGCGCGGACCTGGGCACCGGCGAGTACAACTGGATGCAGTTCCTTGCCAAGGCGGGCTTCGACGTCTTCGCCATGGACCTCCAGGGCCACGGCCGCTCACCGCGCCCGACGGTCATGAACGAGCCTTGCAACACCACTGCCACCCAGCAGACGAAGCTCCTGCTCGACGGTCACCCGCTGACGGCCCCCTGCACCCCCTCGTACGCCAAGCACCTCGGCGACTCCGCGAGCGACTGGGCCGAGGTCCACAGCGTCGTCGAATACATCAAGGCCGAGCGCGGTGTGGAGAAGGTCGCCCTCTTCGGCTGGTCCGCCGCCGCGGTGGCGCTGGGCCCGTACGCCATCCAGTACCCGGACAACGTGTCCAGCCTGTTCCTGCTAGCCCCCGTCTTCCGGCCGGACGGACCCGCGAGCAAGCCCGGCACCAAGTGGGAGCGGCCGGACGCGCTGCCCCCTCCGGCCTCCCTGTGGACCTTCCCGATGAACATCGCCGGCCGGGACGGTTTCGGAGATGCCTGGGACAAGGAACTCGGCTGCGGCGACGAGCAGCGCGAGGAGGGCATGGTCGACACCGTGTGGGCGGCGATCATGGAGAGTGACGTGGTGGGCCGCAACTGGGGGCCACCGGTGTCCGGCGTGCCCTCGGGCGTTCTGCGCTTCCGCAACGCCTTCTGGTGGGGCTGGAACAAGGCCGGCGCCAAGGTGGACAACATCCTCGGCCACAAGGTGCCGGTGCTCATCGTCGTCGGCGAGCACGACAAGACGGTGAACAGCGTTCCGGGCACCGTTCCCTTCCTCTCGGTCACCGAGCTCTACAAGGCCATCCCGGGTGCGAAGAAGATGCACTTCGAGGTCGCCTGCGCCGGCCACCAGATCCCCTGGGAGCGGGTGGTCAAGCACGTCCACCACCTGTCCCGGAAGTGGCTCAAGCACACCGAGATCGACGGCCACACGAAGGGGACCTTCTACATGGACACGGACGGCGACTACACCGAGAAACCGCTCTGATCCGACTGTGCCCCGGTCCGGGCGTCACGGACCGGGGCACGGCGGCGACCTGCTATGCGGTGGCCGACAGGGCCGTGACCAGGACCGGGGTCACCAGTTCGATCTGCCAGGGTCGGGCACCGTAGCCCGCGAGGACTTCCGCCACCGCGTCCGCGTGCAGCCGCTGCGGGGGCTCCCAGCACAGCCGGCGGACGGTGTCCGGGGTGATCAGGTTCTCCTGCGGCAGGTTCAGCGCCTCCGCCAGCGCCGAGACGGCCGCACGGGCCGCCGAGAGCCGGGCAGCGGCCGCCGGGTCCTTGTCCACCCAGGAGCGCGGCGGCGGGGGGCCGGCCGGGGTCGCCCCGGGCTGCGGCAGCTCGTTCTCGGGCAGGGCTTTCGCCCGGTCCACGGCGGCCATCCACTGGTCCAGCTGCCGCCGGCCCATCCGCTGCCCGTAGCCGGGCAGGGCGGACAGGGTGTGCACGTTGGCCGGCAGGGCCAGCGCGGCCTCGACGATCGCGGCGTCGCCCAGCACCTTGCCCGGCGAGACGTCACGCCGCTGGGCGATCCGGTCGCGGGACTCCCACAGCTCCCGTACGACCGCCATCTGCCGGCGTCGGCGCACCTTGTGCATGCCGGACGTACGGCGCCACGGGTCCTTGCGCGGCGGGGCGGGCGGGGCGGAGGCGATGGCGTCGAACTCCTGGCGGGCCCATTCCAGCTTGCCCTGCCGGTCCAGTTCCTTCTCCAGCGCGTCCCGCAGGTCCACCAGCAGCTCCACGTCCAGGGCGGCGTAGCGCAGCCACGGCTCGGGGAGCGGGCGGGTGGACCAGTCGACGGCGGAGTGGCCCTTCTCCAGCGCGTAGCCGAGCACGCTCTCGACCATCGCGCCGAGTCCGACCCGGGGGAAGCCGGCGAGGCGGCCGGCCAGCTCGGTGTCGAACAGCGAGGTGGGCACCATGCCTATTTCGCGCAGGCAGGGCAGGTCCTGGGTGGCGGCGTGCAGGATCCATTCGGTGCCGGACAGGGCTTCGCCCAGTGCGGACAGGTCGGGGCAGCCCACCGGGTCGATCAGCGCGGACCCCGCACCCTCACGGCGCAGCTGCACCAGGTAGGCGCGCTGGCCGTAGCGGTACCCGGAGGCCCGTTCGGCGTCGACGGCGACGGGGCCGGTGCCCGCGGCGAAGGCCGCGACCACTTCGGCGAGGGCGTCCGCGTCGGCGACCACCGGAGGAATCCCCTCACGGGGCTCCAACAAGGGAGTCGGCAGCCCACCGGGCGGAACAACGACGTCGTCCGAGGGGCCGCCCCCGGTGGTGGTGCGCAGGTCTGCTGCGGGATCTTGGGCGTCGGTCACCGGTCAAGGGTATCCGTGTATACGACGCGCCCGTCGCCGGAACGTTCCGTCGACGGGCGCGGGCGGTATGCGGGGCGTTTTCCCGGGGTATTCCGGGGGTCTCCCGGCAGGTTCCCCGGCGGCGGCTCCCGGGATGGATATCCGGGGGCTCCGGCCGGCGGTCAGTGGATGATCCCGGTACGCAGCGCCACGGCGACCATGCCGGCGCGGTCACCGGTGCCCAGCTTGCGGGCGATCCGGGCGAGGTGGGACTTGACGGTCAGGGCGGACAGGCCCATCGAGACGCCGATGGCCTTGTTGGACTGGCCCTCCGCGACGAGGCGCAGGACCTCGACCTCGCGGCCGGAGAGCTCTCGGTAGCCGCCCGGGTGGCTCGGGGCACCCGGGGGGCGGCGGTGCATACGGGCGGCGGCAGCGCCGATGGGGGCGGCGCCGGGCCGGGTGGGGAGCCCGATGTTGGTCCGCGTACCGGTGACGACGTAGCCCTTGACGCCGCCCGCGAGGGCGTTGCGCACGGCGCCGATGTCGTCGGCGGCGGACAGGGCCAGGCCGTTGGGCCAGCCGGCGGCCCGGGTCTCGGAGAGCAGGGTGAGACCGGAGCCGTCGGGCAGGTGTACGTCGGCCACGCAGATGTCGCGCGGGCTGCCGACGCGGGGGCGGGCCTCCGCGATGGACGACGCCTCGATCACGTCACGTACTCCGAGGGCCCACAGATGGCGGGTCACGGTGGAGCGGACGCGCGGGTCGGCCACGACGACCATGGCCGTCGGCTTGTTCGGGCGGTAGGCGACCAGGCTTGCGGGCTGCTCGAGAAGAACGGACACCTAGGCCTCCTGGGGGAGTGGCGGGACGGCCGGCTCGGGGAAGGAAGCCGGTGCGAACCGTGCGGATGGTCACCCACTCCTTCGGCACGTCACCCGCCCGGCTTTAGGGAATGATCACGATTTGGTGAGTAACAATTCGGGCAATTCGGACGCACGATCGATCATCGGTTGATCAGAAGCCCGCAAGGGACGCCGTCTTTCGACCGTCCGACCCGTTCTTCGATCAGTCGTTCTGCGTCGCACGCCGAACCCGGCGGCCGTCCGGCCCCACGGCTACGGGTGGTGCGGACCGCGACGCTGTGGCAGGGAGACCACACCCGTCGCCGTGTCCGTCGGACCCACCGGCGGCAGCCCCGCGACCTGGCACAGCAGTTCGCACCACGCCGACAGGTGCGCCGAGGTGTCCGGCACCCCGCCCACACCCTCGCGCGGCGTCCACGAGGCCCTGATCTCGATCTGCGTGGCCGGCCGCCGCTCCGCGAGCCCGCCGAAGTAGTGCGAGCCCGCCATGGTCACGGTGCCGCTCGCCTCCCCGTACGCCAGCCCGCGCGCCTCCAGCGCCCCCGTCAGCCAGGACCAGCACACCTCGGGCAGCAGCGGGTCCGCAGCCATCTCCGGCTCCAGCTCCGCGCGCACCAGCGTCACCAGCCGGAACGTCCCCTGCCAGGCGTCGTGCCCGGACGGATCGTGCAGCAGGATGAGCCGACCGTCGGCCAGGTCCTCCTCGCCGTCCACCACCGCGGCCTCCAGGGCGTAGGCGTGCGGCGCCAGTCTCTGCGGCGGTTTCGTGGGGTCGATCTCGATCCCCGGACGCAGCCGGGCCTTCTTCAAGCCGTCGACCGCCCGCCGGAACGGGAGCGGGACGGAGCTCTCCTTCGCGCTGTCCATACCCTCGGCGCCATCTGAAAATCGTCCCTGAGCCGCAGCCATGCGGGGAAGACTAGGCGGAACGAGCGCCCGTGCGGCGCAGGGACACCCTCGCCGGGTCGGACACTTCTTCATACGTGCGAAGATTTGGGTCGTGAGCGCCAACACCCGCCCCACGGGCCAGCCGAGTCAGACGTACGATTCCGCCTTCCTGAAGGCGTGCCGGCGGGAGCCGGTGCCGCACACCCCGGTGTGGTTCATGCGGCAGGCGGGACGCTCACTCCCGGAGTACCGCAAGCTGCGCGAGGGCACGCAGATGCTGGAGTCCTGCATGCGGCCCGACCTGGTCACCGAGATCACGCTGCAGCCGGTGCGCCGCCACAAGGTGGACGCGGCGATCTTCTTCTCCGACATCGTGGTCCCGCTGAAGGCCATCGGCGTCGACCTGGACATCAAGCCGGGCATCGGCCCGGTCGTCGCCCAGCCGATCCGCCGCCGCGAGGACCTCGCACAACTGCGCGACCTCACCCCGGAGGACGTCTCGTACGTCACCGAGGCCATCGGCATGCTCACGGGTGAACTGGGCGCCACGCCGTTGATCGGATTCGCGGGCGCGCCTTTCACCCTCGCGAGCTACCTGGTCGAGGGCGGCCCCTCCAAGAACCACGAGCACACCAAGGCCCTCATGTACGGGGACCCGCAGCTGTGGGCCGACCTCCTGGACCGCCTCGCGGAGATCACCTCCGCCTTCCTGAAGGTCCAGATCGAGGCCGGCGCCTCCGCGATCCAGCTCTTCGACTCCTGGGTCGGCGCACTCGCCCCGGCGGACTACCGCCGCTCGGTGATGCCCGCGTCCGCCAAGGTCCTGGAGTCCGTCGCCTCCTACGGAGTGCCGCGGATCCACTTCGGCGTGGGCACGGGCGAGCTCCTCGGCCTCATGGGCGAGGCCGGCGCGGACGTCATGGGCGTCGACTACCGGGTCTCGCTCGACGAGGCCGTGCGCCGGGTCGGCCCCGGCAAGGCGCTCCAGGGCAACCTGGACCCGGCCGTGCTCTTCTCCACCCCCGAGGCCGTCGAGGCCAAGACGGACGAGGTCCTCGCGGCCGCCGCCGGCCTGGAGGGCCACGTCTTCAACCTGGGCCACGGCGTCCTCCCGACGACCGACCCCGACGCGCTGACCCGCCTGGTGGACTACGTCCACACCCGCACCGCGCGTTGAACCCGCACCCCGCCGCATCATGACCGGGCGCACGGCGCCGTCCGGTAATGATGTGGCGGACGCGGGGGCGGGTCGGCAGGGTGTGTGCATGAGCCACGAATTCGACCTGATCGCCACGCCCATCACCCCGGACCTGCTGCGCGGCGCCCTGGACCTGGAGCGCACCGAGCACGGGCTGCTGCCGCACCGGCTGCCCGCGCGAGCCCGCGCCCAGTGCGCCGACGGCGATCTGGCCACGGTCGAGACCCAACCCGCCGGGGTACGGCTGGTGTTCCGCACCCGGGCCACCGTCATCGAACTGGACACGCTCCGCACGAAGATGGCCTACGACGGCGCACCGCCCCGTCCCGACGGCCTGTACGACCTGCTGATCGACGGCCTGCCGGCCGGGCAGGACCATGTCGGCGGCGGCAACGTCCTCCAGGTGGACATGGCCACCGGCGCCACCGAGACCCGGCCCGGCCCGCCCGGGACCGTACGGTTCTCAGGCCTTCCGAACCGTGCCAAGGACGTCGAGATCTGGCTGCCGCACAACGAGATCACCCAGCTGGTCGCCCTGCGCACCGACGCCCCCGTCGAGCCGCCGTCGGACACGGGCCGCCGCCGGTGGCTGCACCACGGAAGTTCGATCAGCCACGGCTCCGACGCCGCGAGCCCCAGCACCACCTGGCCCGCGCTGGCCGCCGGCCTCGGCGGGGTGGAACTGACCAACCTGGGCCTGAGCGGCAACGCGCTGCTCGACCCGTTCACCGCCCGGGTCCTGCGCGACACCCCGGCGGACCTGATCAGCGTCAAGATCGGCATCAACCTCGTCAACCGCGACCTGATGCGGCTGCGGGCCTTCGGCCCCGCCGTGCACGGGTTCCTCGACACCGTGCGCGAGGGCCACCCCAGCACCCCGCTCCTGGTCCTCTCGCCGATCCTGTGTCCCATCCACGAGGACACCCCCGGCCCCAGCGCGCCGGACTTCGGCGAGCTCGCCGAGGGGCGGCTGCGGTTCCGAGCCGCGGGCGACCCCGCCGAACGGGCCTTCGGCAAGCTGACCCTGGGCGTCATCCGCGAGGAGCTGGCCCGGATCGTGCGCCTGCGCGCCGCCGACGACCCGAACCTGCACCTCCTCGACGGCCGCGCCCTCTACGGCGAGCGGGACACGGCCGAGCTGCCGCTGTCCGACGCCCTCCACCCGGACGCGGCCACGCACCGTCGGATGGGCGAACGCTTCGCGGCCCTCGCCTTCGCCGCGGACGGCCCGTTCGCGGCGAAGGCAACGGATTCCTAGTGCTGTGGCCGGGAAGGTTTGCCGGGTCGCGGTGTCCGGTGCGGTGCATCGCAAGGCGGAGGGCCGCGGGACGTACCGGACGTACTTCCGTGGTCCGACAACGCGGCGAGGTGCCGTACCGGGCGCCGTGACCCGGTGGACGTTTCCGGTCACAGCACTAGACGGCCGCGCGGACCGCGGCGACCGCCTTGCGGGCCGCCACCAGGATCGGGTCCCAGACCGGGGAGAACGGTGGCGCGTAGCCCAGGTCCAGGGACACCATCGCGTCCACCGTCATGCCCGCCGTGAGGGCGACCGCCGCGATGTCCACCCGCTTCGCGGCACCCGCGCCGCCGACGATCTGGACCCCGAGGAGGCGGCCCGTGCGGCGTTCCGCCAGCATCTTCACCGTCATCTCCGCCGCGCCCGGGTAGTAGCCCGCGGTGTTGGTGGAGGTGATGGTGGCCGTCACGAAGCGCAGGCCCGCCTCCAGCGCGTCCCGCTCGCGCAGCCCCGTACGGGCGATCTCCAGGTCGCAGACCTTGCTGACCGCCGTCCCGACCACCCCGGGGAAGGTCGCGTAGCCGCCGCCCACGCCCGAGCCGATGACCTGACCGTGCTTGTTGGCGTGCGTGCCCAGCGGGATGTGCCGGGTGCGGCCCGCGACCAGGTCCAGGACCTCCACGCAGTCGCCGCCCGCCCAGATGTTCTGGTGGCCCCGGACCCGCATCGAGAGGTCCGTGAGCAGGCCCCCCGAAGGGCCGAGGGGGAGGCCGGCCGCGCGGGCGAGCGCCGTACGGGGCTCCACGCCGATGCCGAGCACGACCACGTCCGCCTCGTACTCCTCGCCCGCCGACGTGGCCACCGCGCGGGCCCGGCCCTCCTCGTCGGTGAGGATCTTCGTCACCTCGGCGCGGGAGACCGTACGGATCCCCATCCGGTTCATCGCGCTGTGCACCAGGCCGCCCATGTCCGGGTCCAGCGTGGCCATCGGCTGCTCGCCCCGGTGCAGGACGGTGACCTCGTACCCCCGCGCGACCAGGGCCTCCGCCATCTCCACGCCGATGTAGCCCGCGCCGACCACGACCGCCCGGCGGCCTTCCACGCGCCGCAGGGTGTCCATCAGGCGCTGGCCGTCGTCCAGGCTCTGGATGCCGTGGACCCCGTGCGCGCCGATGCCGGGGAGTCGGGGGCGGACCGGGCGGGCGCCCGTCGCCAGGACCAGCTTGTCGTATTCCGTCCAGGATTCGGAACCGGTGTCCAGATCGCGGGCGCGGACCCGGGCCCCGGGGAGGTCGAGCTCCACGACCTCCGTGCGCGTGCGCAGATCGATGTCCCGGGCCCGGTGCTCCTCGGGGGTACGGGCGATCAGGTCGTCGCGTTCGGCGACCTGACCGCCGACCCAGTACGGGATCCCGCACGCCGAGTAGGAAGTGAAGTGCCCGCGCTCGAAGGCCACGATCGCCAGCTCCGCCGGGCCCTTCAGCCTGCGGGCCTGTGACGCGGCGGACATCCCTGCCGCGTCACCGCCCACCACCACCAGTCGTTCCGTCGCCATCGTCCGTACCGCCCCTTCACCACCGTCGGATGGTGAACACGCTACGGCCGAACGCGCGTTCAGTCCTGTACGTCGGCCTCGGCGTCCGGAGCCTTCCGGGCCGCCGGTACCGTCGGCCGCCACGGCGCCGGGGCCGGCTTCGGCGCCGCCGGACGCCACCGCCGGTAGACCCGGAACAGCACCAGCACCACCGCGGCCGTCAGCGCGAACGGCAGCACCGCGCCCACCGCCACCGTCAGGTAGCGCACGACCTGGGTGAAGACGTCCCAGCCCCCGCCCAGAGCCCCCAGGAAGGTGGGCTCCTTCTTCTTCTCCTTCTTCTCCGGCTCCGGCTTCGCGACCGGCTCCGAGACCTCCAGCGTGATCGTGCCCAGCGAGGTCTGGTCCTTCAGCGCCGTCTGCTGCGCCAGCAGCGACTCCAGGTCGGACTGGCGGCGCGACAGCTCGCTCTCCAGCATCACCACCTCGCTCAGCGCCGAGGCCTTGCCCATCATCTCCCGCACCCGCGCCACGCTGGCCTGCTGCGAGGCGACGCGGCTGCCGATGTCGGCGACCTTCTCCGTGACGTCCTGCGCGTCGACCTTGCGGTGCAGGAGCTTCCCGCTGCCCTCCATGGCGCCGAGCACGGCGTCGTAGCGCTCGCCCGGCACCCGCAGGGTCAGCGTCGAGGTCATCCGGCCGTTCTCGCCGCGCTTGGTGGACTCGTTGCCGACGTAGCCGCCCGCGTCGTCGGCGGCCGTGCGGGCCGCGGCGAGCGTCTTCTGGACGTCCGCCGTCTCGATGCCGAGCGTCGCCGTGCGGATGACGTTCGGGCGGACCACGGCCGGCGGCGCGGCGTTCTTGCCGGCGGCGGAGCCCGCGGCGCCCGCGGACCCGGCCGGCGCCGGAGCCGCCGCGGCGCCCTCCGGTGCCTTGCCGTCGGCGGCGGGCGCCACCGCGGCCTTGTCGTTCGCGGAGCCCTGGCCGCTCGCCCCGCAGCCGGTGAGGGCGAGCGCCCCGACCAGTGAGAGGGCGGCCAGGGCCGCCGCGGAACGGTGTCTGTCGAAGCTACGCATCGCTGTAAACCCCCGAGGATCGGCTGGTGTTGCCGGTTCGACGTCCAGAGTCCCGTCGCGGGTTTCGAATCCACGGTCCCGGGGTGATCCCGATGCGGTCACGGTCCGGCCTCGGAGATCGGTCTGAGACGATGTGTCCATGCACGAAGCGGACATGCGTACGGATCGGCCGGGCGCCACCCCCCGGCCCACCGGCACCCCCCGGCCCACCGGCTCCACCGGCGCCCAGGGCCACGTCGTCGTCATCGGCGGCGGTATCGCGGGCCTCGCGGCAGCCCACCGGCTGCTCGCCGAAGGCGTCCGCGTCACCCTGCTGGAAGCCGGACCGCGGCTCGGCGGCAAGCTGTACTCCGGTGAGCTCGCCGGAGTCCCCGTGGACCTCGGCGCCGAATCCATGCTCGCCCGCCGCCCCGAGGCCGTGGCCCTCGCCGAGGCGGTGGGCCTCGCGGCGGCCGTACAGGCGCCCGCCACCGCCACCGCCCACCTGTGGACCCGCGGCGCGCTGCGGCCGATGCCGCGCGGCCACGTCATGGGCGTCCCCGGTGACCTGGGACCGCTCGCCGCCTCCGGGGTGCTCTCCGCCGAGGGACTGGCTCGCATCGAGGCCGAGCGGACGCTGCCGCCCACCGAGATCGGCGAGGACGTCGCCGTCGGCGAGTACGTCGCGGCCCGCCTGGGCCACGAGGTCGTCGACCGGCTGGTGGAACCGCTGCTCGGCGGGGTCTACGCGGGCGACGCCTACCGCATCTCCATGCGGGCCGCCGTGCCCCAGCTTTTCGAGGCCGCCCGTACGCACGCCCTCCTGGGCGACGGTGTCCGCGCGTTGCAGCGCCGCGCGGAGGCCGCGCCCCAGCCGGCCGGCCCGGTCTTCGCCGGCATCGACGGGGGCATCGGACGGCTCCCGATCGCCGTGGCCGAGGCCTGCCGCGCCGCGGGGGCCCGGCTCGTCACCGACACCCCCGTCAGCGAGGTCGTCCGCACGGCCGAGGGCTGGCGGGTGGTGGCCGGCGCCGAGGTCGTCGACGCCGACGCCGTGATCCTGGCCACCCCGGCCGGGGCCGCCGCACGGCTGCTGGACGGGCTCGCCCCGGCCGCCGCCGCCGAGCTGCGCGGGGTCGAGTACGCCTCGATGGCCCTCATCACGATGGCCTTCCGCCGCTGCGACCTGCCGGAGGCCGTCTCCGGCGGCGGCGCCAGCGGGTTCCTCGTACCGCCCGTCGACGGCCGGACCATCAAGGCCTCCACCTTCTCCAGCAACAAGTGGGCCTGGGCCGGGACGGATCCCGACCTCTTCCTGCTGCGCACCTCGGTCGGCCGCCACGCCGACGAGAAGGACCTGGCACGCGAGGACGGCGAGCTCGTCGACGTGTCCCTCGCCGACCTCGGCGAGGCCGTGGGCCTCGCGGCCCGGCCGGTTGCCTCCACCGTCACCCGCTGGGAGGGCGGGCTGCCCCAGTACCCGGTCGGCCACCTCGACCGGGTCGCCCGGATCCGTACCGCGGTCGCGGCCCTGCCGGGCCTCGCGGTGTGCGGCGCGGTCTACGACGGCGTCGGCATTCCGGCCTGCGTCGCGAGCGCCGGCAAGGCCGCGGACGCGGTGATCGCCGCGCTCGGCGCGCGTACGGCACCCCTGGCACAGACCACTGATCAGCGCACGGGACAATAGGCACATGACTGCACCAGAGAAGATTCCCAACGCGGGGAAGAAGGCGAAGGACCTCAACGAGGTCATCCGCTACACCCTGTGGTCCGTCTTCAAGCTGAAGGACGTTCTTCCCGAGGACCGTACCGGCTACGCCGACGAGGTCCAGGAGCTGTTCGACCAGCTTGCCGCCAAGGACATCACCGTCCGCGGCAGCTACGACGTCTCCGGCCTGCGCGCCGACGCCGACGTCATGATCTGGTGGCACGCCGAGACGGCGGACGAGCTGCAGACCGCCTACAACCTGTTCCGCCGCACCAAGCTGGGCCGCGCCCTGGAGCCGGTGTGGTCGAACATGGCCCTGCACCGCCCGGCCGAGTTCAACAAGTCGCACATCCCGGCCTTCCTGGCCGACGAGGTCGCGCGCGAGTACGTCAGCGTGTACCCCTTCGTGCGCAGTTACGACTGGTACCTGCTGCCCGACGAGGACCGCCGCCGCATGCTCGCCGACCACGGCAAGATGGCCCGCGGCTACCCGGACGTGCGCGCGAACACCGTCGCCTCCTTCTCCCTGGGCGACTACGAGTGGCTGCTGGCCTTCGAGGCGGACGAGCTGTACCGCATCGTCGACCTCATGCGTCACCTGCGCGCCTCCGAGGCCCGTATGCACGTCCGTGAAGAGGTGCCCTTCTACACCGGGCGCCGCAAGTCCGTCGCCGACCTGGTGGCCGGGCTCGCCTGAGACCTCCCCTGGGGGGAAGGACCGGAGGACGACCACACCGTCAGGTGAGTTCCTCCGGTGGATCGGGAGGCTGGTCCGGAAGACGGCCCCTGCCCCCGAAACGACGCAGCCGGAGATCCCGCCCGGAAGTTCAGACGACAGGCGGCAGCAGTGCCCTGTGGGCGCTCGCTGCCCGGTCGTCCAGCGACACCGGTGCGGGCTCCGGATGCGGCGCACACGTGACACGCCACCCGGGGGTGGCGCCCGTCAGCAGGTACCGCTCCACGTGCCGGTCCACGCAGCCGTTGCGTCCGCCGACCACTCCGTGGGAGCCGGCCCCCGTCTCCGTCACCAGCGAAGCCCCGGCGCCGAGCCGCCGCTGCAGTTCCAGCGCGCCCGGGTACGGGGTCGCCCCGTCCCGCTCCGCCGCGACCACCAGGGTCCCGGGCAGCCGCTCCGGCTGCGCCCCGACCGCCACCGGCCGCTGCCGCTCCCGTACCGGCCACGAGGCGCACGGGAGGTTCAGGAAGGCATTGGCCCAGGTCTCGAACGGGGCCCTGCGCGCCAGCGCGGTGTTCTCGCGGTCCCAGGTCCCCCAGTCCGCGGGCCAGGGGGCGTCGTTGCACAGCACCGCCGTGTACACCGCCGTCGCGTTCTCCGCCTCGGCCGCCGTCTCCGGGTCCGGGGCGGCCTCGGCGGCCGTCCCGCCGGTACCGCCGGTCGGGCCGGTCTCGCCGATCGTGCCGGGCGAGGTCGGCCGCGCGGCGTGGGCCGGCACGCAGAGAAGGACGGAGAGCGCCGCCACGGCCGCCGCCCGACCCGCGAGTCCCGTCCGCATGGCAGCCCCTTCCTCTCATCCGATGAACCGATGAGAGGTCGGGGCGCCGTCCTTGTAAAGGATCACCGGCCGGTGTCGGCGCCGATGGTCCCGTTGCCGCGGATTACGACCCCGGTTGCCGTACGCCCGGCGGTCAGGAGCTGCTGCCGCAGCTGGAGCTGGACGAACTGCCGCAACTCGACGAACTGCCGCAACTGGAGCCGGACGAACCGCCGCAGCTGGAGCTGGACGAACCGCCGCAGCCGGCGCCGCCCCCCGAGGACCCGCAGCTGCCCCCCGAGGAGCCACAGCCCGAACCACCGCCGCAACTGGAGCCGCCGCCGTCGCTCCCGGCACACCAGACGATCGGCAGCACCTCGGCCCCCGACCAGTGCGAGGAGCTGCCCGTGCCGTGGGAGCGGGTGTGCGACTGGGCCGCGGCCAGCCGGGTACCGCGCACCGCGGGCACCAACTGCTGCCGCAGATACGGGTCCCGCAGACCCCGGAGCCCGAACAGCGCGGTCTGCACGTGCGGGGTCCGGTCGTTCAGGTGGGCGGAGCGGATCGCGCGCAGCGCCCGCGCCCCGGCCTTGGTGACCCGGCTCTTGGCGCGGGCCGCGCAGACCAGGCCGACCACGATGCCGCCCACCAGGACGACCGCCACCTTCGCGATGAACGGCACCCCGGAACCGGAAGCGAGGACGAGCGCCACGACGGTCAGCACCACCGACACCGGGAACAGCAGCAGCGCGCACACCACGGCCTGGATCAGCCCCCAGCGGCGCACGCGGCGCAGCCCGGATCCGGGCGGGGCGATCAGCCCGCGGGCGGCCAGCGCGTCCCCGATCTCCTGGACGGCCGGGTCGCACATGGCGGCGTAGCGCACCTGGTAGAGCCAGCCCGAGGACGCCCCCTGGTGGGCTTGGAGGACGGCCCGCTCGGCGGGGTCGGTGGCCCGCGCCCCGGGGCGTACCTGGACGATGCCCGGGCCGCCGGCCACCAGCCGGCCGTCGCCGAGCATGGAGACGAGCGCGGCGTCCACGACGGTGCCGGGGCCGCCCACCACGAAGGCGGCCTCGGACAGGTCGTGCAGGACGGGAGCGGGTCCCGCGGACGCGGACCGGGCGCCGCGGAGCCTGACCATCAGCAGGACGGAGGAGAGGACGACGGCGATCCAGATCGCCAGGGCGAGGAGGTTCATGCGGCTCTCCCCGACAGCGTCCGGGCCCAGCGCACGATCCGGCGGGGCGGTTTGGCCCCGGCCCGGTCCCGCCACCAGGTGGTGAGCCGACGCCGGCCGGCCGGATCGGCCGGCAGGTCCCGGATCAGCAGGTCCTCGGCGAAGTCCAGCGCGTCACGACGGTATCCGGAGGTCATCGGGCGGCTCTTGGCGTAGGAGAGGAAGGCCTCACGGTACGGGTCCGGGCCGCCCAGGATCACGGGCAGCTCGGGAGCCACCTTCGCGACCACGTCGGCCCGCTTGGCGGCCAGTGCCCGGGCCTGCACCCGGATGCGCCGGCGGTCGAAGCCCTCGGGTACCGGGGTGCCGGCCACCAGCGCCGACAGCAGCGCGGCCTGGCCGAGCGCCACCCGGGTCCGGGTCGACTCCGCGACGGGGCCCGGCTCCTCGACCGGGTCCGGCTCGGTGCCCGGGTCCTGGTCGGCGACCGGGTCCGGCTCGGTTTCCGGTTCGATGCGCGCCGCGCCGGACCCGGCGGCGGTCGGGGCCGCGGGCGCGGCCGGTCCGGCCGTCACCACGGCGCGGATCGCGGCCAGCTCGCCCGCCAGCTCGGCCTGTGAAGGGAAGTCGTCGTCCCGCTCCAGCAGGACGCCCGCCGGTTCCACCCGGGAGCGCAGCTCGGCCAGCAGGTCGAGGACCACCGGCGGGACCGGGTGCGCGTGGGTGTCGTGCCAGACGCCGGCTCGCTCGATCCCGCCCGCCACGTGCACGTACGCCAGCGCCTCCAGCGGGATCGCGTCCAGCACGGCGGCCGGGTCCTCGCCCCGGTTGACCCGGTTGGTGTGCAGGTTGGCCACGTCGATGAGCAGCCGGACACCGGTCCGCTCGACCAGCTCCGTGAGGAACTGCCCTTCCGTCAGCTCCTCGCCCGGCCACGAGAACAGCGCGGCGATGTTCTCCAGAGCGAGGGGGACCGGCAGGGCGTCCTGCGCGATCCGCACGTTCTCGCACAGCACGTCCAGTGCGTCGCGGGTGCGCGGTACCGGCAGCAGGTGCCCTGCCTCCAGCACCGGCGAGGAGGTCCGTACGAAGGCGATGTGCTCGGTGACGAGCGGCGCCCCCAGCGCCACCGCCCGCTCGCCGAGCGCCGCCAGCTTCGCCGGATCGGGGCGGTCCGCGCCGCCGAGGCCGAGCGAGACCCCGTGCGGCACCACGCGCGTGCCCCGCTCGCGCAGTCGCAGCAGGGACTCGGGCAGGTGGCCCGGGCATACGTTCTCGGCCACCACCTCGACCCAGTCCAGGCCGGAAAGCCGCTCGACGGCGTCCGCGATCTCCGGCCGCCAGCCGATGCCCACCCCCAGGTGTGCCATGGGCTTCATGTCCCCTCGCCCCCTCTCGTCGTACCGTGTGCCGGTGTCATGGCCCCGACGGAGTCGCGCCAATCGCAGGAGGGGACGTTCAGAGGAACATTTGAGGTTCCCACCGGCCGGGGAACCTCGCCGGAGCCCGACCCGCGGAACCCGACCCTCAGAGCCGGGCCCGCAGCGCCGGATGGTCGGCGACCACCGTCGCGCTGCCCGGTGCGATCTCGGTGAACCCGGCGTCCCGGACCACCGGCAGCCCGCTCCCGCTCAGCTCGGCCCACCGCTCGCGCGGGGCCGTCCGTACCGCCAGCCGGAAACCGGAGTCCTGCCAGGTGGCCCGCTCCGCCCCGGTCAGCTCCCACCACGCCAGCTGCGCCGCGTGCCCGGCCTGGGCCATGGCCTTGCCGGCCGACATGTCGAGGCCGGGGTTGAACCACAGCACCGGCAGCCCCGGCTCCACGGTCGCGGCGACCGGCTCCGGGTCGTCCAGATCGGTGCCCGACACCTGGAGCTTGGCCAGTTCCTTGGGCCACCCGTCGAGGGGCACCGGCGGGAAGACCCGAACCAGCGCGCCGTCCCCCTCCACCGTGACGCCCGGCAGGGTCTCGGCCTTGCGCCACTCCGCCCCGCGCGCCCGCCGGACCACCTTGCGGATCCGGGCGTCCTGCCAGTCGCGGACGGCCTGGGCCCATTCGCCCTCGCCGTGCGCCCGCTCGTCGGTGAGCAGGACCAGTACCGCGCGGGCCGCCGTCTCCAGGGCGTCCGTCCGGGCGGGCGGTTCGGCCTTCTCGATCCGCACCACCAGCGGCAGCACGAACTGCGGTGCCTCGTCGCGCAGTACGTGCTCCTGGCGGAAGGGGCTGTCCGCCCCGACCGCGGGAAGGTCGGAGATGTCGTCGGTGTGCCGGCTGCTCATCCCGCCAAGGATGCCGGCCTCCGCCTTCAGGCTGATGCCCCGGGTGGTCGGCCCGGGTGAGGATCGAAGCCATGAAGAGTGATCTTTTCGCGTCCGAGAACCTTGCCCAGGCCGCCGTCGCCCCGGGCATGACCCTGCAGAACGCCAAGTCCGTGAAGTACACCGTCAACGGTGAAATGCTGGCCCGCCAGGGCTCGATGGTCGCCTTCCGCGGCAACCTCCAGTTCGAGCGCAAGGGACAGGGCATAGGCGGCATGCTCAAGCGCGCCGTGACGGGCGAGGGTCTCGCGCTCATGTCCGTACGCGGCCAGGGCGAGGCCTGGTTCGCGCACCGGGCGGGCAACTGCTTCATCATCGACTTCGAGCCGGGTGACGCCCTCACCATCAACGGCCGCAACGTGCTCTGCTTCGACCCGACCCTGTCCTACGAGATCAAGATGGTGAAGGGCGCCGGCATGACCGGCGGCGGACTCTTCAACAGCCTCTTCACCGGCACCGGCAAGCTCGCCGTCGTCTGCGACGGCCACCCGATCATCATCCCGGTCACCGCCCAGGCCCCGGTCTACGTGGACACGGACGCGGTGGTCGGCTGGAGCGCCCAGCTGGAGACCGGCCTGCACCGCTCCCAGTCGGTCGGCTCGATGATCCGCGGCGGCTCCGGCGAAGCCGTCCAGCTGAAGCTGAGCGGCGAAGGCTTCGTCATCGTCCGCCCGAGCGAGGCCGTCGAGACGGTGACCGCGCATTGAACCTGACCGGTGTGGGCCGACGCTACGGACGGCGCCGGCCCTGGGTGCTGCGCGGGATCACACTCGAACTCCCGCGCGGCGCCCTCGTCCGCCTCGAAGGCGGCAACGGCGGCGGCAAGTCCACCCTGCTGCGGCTCGTCGCCGGGATCGAGGCCCCGACCGAGGGGCGGGTCGGCGGCCGCCCGCCGCGCACCGGCTACGTGCCCGAACGCTTCCCGGCGGCGCTGCCGCTCACGGCCGCCGACTACCTGACCCACCTGGGTCGGGTGCACGGCCTCCCGCACGCCGAGGCGGTCCGTCGCGCGGCCGACCGGCTGGAGCGGTTCGGCGCCGCCGCGTACGCCCGCACCCCGATGGCCGAGCTGTCCAAAGGCAGCAGCCAGAAGGTCGCCGTCGCACAGGCTCTGCTCGCCGAACCGGGGCTGCTCGTCCTCGACGAGGCGTGGACCGGTCTCGACGCGTCCGCCCGAGCGGAGCTGGACCGGGCCGTCGTCGAACGCACCGCCGCCGGAGGCACGGTGGTGTTCGTCGACCACGACCCTCGGCGGCTCGCGGGCGTGGCCGACGCCCACCACCGGCTCGCGGGCGGGGCGCTCGTACCGGTGTCGGCGGCGGCCGGGCCCCGGGTACGGATCCACGCCGTCGGCCCGCCCGGGTGTGCACTGCCGCCGGACCTCTCCGCTTCGCCGGCACCCGGCGGGGGAGTGCTGCTCACCGTGGGCGCCGAACGCTCCGACGTGGTCCTGCGCGACCTGCTCACCGCCCGGCCGCCCTGGCACATCCGCGCCGTGGAGGAACTCCCGTGACCGCCCTGCTCCGCTACCACGGCGCCCTGCTGCTGCGCTCCCAGCGCTGGCTCGCGCCCCTGATCACCTACGCCGCGTTCGTGGCCGTCGGCATCCGGCCGGGCGACCCGGTGTCGGACTCCCTCGGTCTCGTGGCCGCCGGTCTGGTCCCGGCCGCCGCCTGGCTGGTCCGGATCTGCGTGACGGTCGAACCCGACGCGGCCCGCGCCTGCACGGCAGCCGCGGCCGGTCCCGTACGCGTGCACGCGGCGGCCCTGCTCACCGCGTCGACCGGGGCGTTGCTCGCGGGAGCCGCGGCCGCCGCCGTGGCCCTGCTGACCGGTGACCGGTACGGCGTGGCCCCCGGCACGGCCGCCCTCGCCGGGGCCCTCGCCGTGGTGGCCTGCGTACTGACCGGCGCGGCCGTGGGCGCCCTGTGCAGCCGGCCCCTGGTCCGACGCCGGGGCCACGGGATCCTCGCGGCGACCCTCGGCTCCCTGCTCGCCCTGGTCCTCGCGGCCTCCCCGGCCCGCGGCGCGGTGTCCGCCCTGGTCGCGGCGGGACGCTCGGGGGTGGTGCCGTTGCCCCTCACGCCCCTGGCGGTCGCCGTGCTGCTGGCCGCCGGGGCGGGTACGGCAGCCTGCCTGGCCGCCGCCCGCCGGAGCTAGGCCGTCAGGATCCGTTCGCCGTTCCGAAGAGTGATGATATGTAACCTTGTGTGAGCATTCCTTCGTGGGCGGGGATGCCTCTTCCCGTAGACGTGGCCACTCCGCGCATGCGGCGGAGGGCCTCCCCTCCAGGAAAGGACGCACATGAGGAAGCTGGCTTGGGCTGCACGGGGTATGTCGGTCGTATCGGGAGCGGTACTGCTCGGGGCGCTGATGGTCCCGTCCGCGGTCGCCGACGACACTCCGGGGAACACCCCGGCCTCCGACAGTTCCATGGCGGGCCAGGGCAAGAAGTGCGGCGCTCGCGACGTCAGCTCCGCGGCTCCGGACTATGTCAACTTCAACACCCCTGTGGTCTTCCGTGTCGCGACCGACGCGCAGGGCCACTCGTTCGTCAACGACAGCCGCAACGCGGGCGTGTGGATCAACCTCGGCCTTCTCGCCAACGCGCCGACGTGCATCACCGACAGCGCGCTCTCGGTGACCGAGTCCAACCCGGGCATCCTCTACATCACCCTGCTGGCCGAGAACGGGGTGCTCCACGAGGCCCAATGCGCCACCAGCAACACGCCGTTCGCGCCGTCGAACCTCGTGGCGGCCTGCGGCACCGGGTTCTCGGTCCTCCCGAACACCCCCGTCGTCTGAAATGAGCCATGACTAGGGGTGTCCTGCTGCCCGCAAGCAGCAGGACACCCCCTATCGCACGTCGGCGGGGGAGGAGCCGCCCGGGACGAGGAGGGCGGGTTCGCCCGTGCCGTCCGCCGGGGTCGACCAGATGTCGCTCGTGCGGCCGTCCTGGCCCGGTAGGGCGTAGGCCAGGGTCGCGTCGTCGCGCCACGCGGCCTGGTCGTCGACGCTGCGGGGTTCGGCCAGTGGGTGTTCGCGCATCGTCGCCAGGTCGAGGACGTACAGCCGCCAGGGTGCCCGGGGGTCGTCGGAGACCTTCTTCTTGAAGGCGACGCGGGTGCCGTCCGGTGACAGTGAGGGGCATTCGGCGTTCTCCCGAAGCGCCTTCGCCGACCAGGCGCGCAGATCACCCTCGACGAGGTGGGTGGCGCCCCGGGTGGAGACGGTGGCGTAGAAGCGGTTGTCGTCGGCGGCGAAGGTCACGCCCCAGTAGTTGACGTCGGAGTCGTGGTGCCGGGCCCCGCCGAGGGTCAGCGGAATCTGCTCGATCGACTTGATCAGGTAGCCGGTGCGCAGGTCCAGGATCGCCGTCCGGGTGGAGAACGCGGCCGTGTTGTAGGAGTCGCCGGTCGTGAAGGTGGTCCAGGACAGGATCTGGCCCGAGGCCGAGACACGGGCCCGGTTCGGGATGCCGGGCACGGTCACCTTGCGGACCTCCCGCATGCGCCGGTCGAGTACGAGGGCCTCCGTGCGCGCCGGCAGCCCGGGCAGCTTGCGCAGGCACAGGGCATGGCCCCCGGCGGTGTGGAAGCGGTCGCAGGACGGACCGCCGGTCACCCGCGGCAGGCCCGGGCCGCCCTGGCGCGCGATCCGCCCGCCGGCCGCGTCCCGGAAGTAGAGGCCCGGCTCCTCGACGGTGAAGGAGGCGTCGGCCTGCAGCGCGGGCGGCCGTTCGCGGTGCCGCGCGTGCAGTACGTAGCCCAGCGAGCCGCCCGCCAGCAGCAGCACCGCGGTGACGACCAGGACCAGGCGCAGCCGGCGGGACGGGGGATTCACGGGACCTCCTGGGGAGCGGCGGGCAGGATGCGCGAGGCGGCCGCGAGCGCCCCGGCCAGCGCGAGGGCCGCGACCCAGAGGGCGGGCCGCTGCCCCCAGAGGGTCCACGCCGCCCCGAAGCCGGCGGCGCCCAGCAGTCGGGCCAGTGCCTGGCCGGTCTGCAGCACCGCGAGTCCGCCCGCCCGGCCGGCCGCGGGCAGCGCGGGAGCCGCGAGCGCCATCAGCACCCCGTCGGTGGCCGCGTAGAAGATCCCCAGCAGGACGAGCACCCCCACGACGGTCGGAGGGGAGACCGGGGTGAGCAGCAGGGCGTACGCGCCGAGCAGGGCGCAGTGCCCGAGCAGGAAGGCCGTCCGACGGCCGGTCCGGTCGGCGATCCGGCCCGCGGGGACGGCGAGCAGCAGGTAGACGGCGGCGGCCCCGAGCGGCAGCAGCGTGAACAGGGCGGGCGGCAGGTCGAGTCCGCGCAGGAGCAGCAGGTAGAGGAAGGCGTCGCCGATGGTGGCGGCGCCGAGCAGGGCCGAGGCGTACAGCACCCGGCGGAACACGGGGTCGCGCAGGACCGGACGCCGCGGCGGGGGAGCCGGGACGGGGGCCGGAGCCGGAGCCGGAGTGGCCGGCCCCGGTGCCGCCGGGACGTACACGACGAGCAGCAGCACGCCGAGCAGGCCGGTGCAGAAACTGACGGCGAACACCGCGTCGTAGGCGTCGGCGGTCGCCCACAGCACGGCGAACGCGGCGAGCGGCCCGAGCAGGGCGCCCGTGGTGTCCATGGCGCGGTGCACGCCGAAGGAGCGGCCGAGGCTCTCGGGGGGCCCGCTGAGCGAGATGAGGGCGTCGCGCGGGGCGGTGCGGATGCCCTTGCCCAGCCGGTCGGCGGCGAGCGCGGCGGCGATCCCACCCGTGGCACCGCCGGCGAGCAGCAGACCGAGCCGGGAGAGCGCGGAGAGCAGGTAGCCGGCCCCGGCGACCCGCTTGTGGTGGCCGCGGCGGTCGGCGATCCGCCCGCCGAGCAGCCGTACGAGGGCTGTGGCGCCGTTGAACATGCCGTCCAGGAAGCCGAACTGGAGGGGAGTCAGGCCCAGGCCCAGGACGAGGTAGAGCGGCAGCACCGCCGTGACCATCTCGGAGGAGATGTCGGTGACGAGGCTGACCGCGCCGAGCGCGAGGACGGCGGCGGGGACGCGCCGCCGGACCCCTGGGGGGCGGGGCGGCGCGTCCGGGCGGCCGTTGGCGGCCAGGTACATCAGTGGCAGCTGTACTTCGGGCTCGTGTCCTTGACCTGGCCGTCGGTGGCCACGTAGGTCCACCCGTAGCCGGAGTCGGTGAAGTCCAGCTTCACCACCCCGTACGGTCCGCTGATCCGCTTCTGGCTGTTGGGCTGGACCTCCTCGATCGGGTAGGGCTCGGCTCCGCCCATCCCGCCGACGATCTCCACGATCCCGTCGGCCGTCGCCCGGCCCTCGGGGTCCTGCGGGGCGAACCGCTCGTAATGGTGGTCGTGCCCGTTCAACACCAGGTCGGCCTTGGCGGCGTAGAGGATCTTCCAGACGGGCTTGGAGACGGGGTCGTTGCCGTGCCCGCCGGAGGAGTACAACGGGTGGTGCCAGTAGGCGGCCACGCACGGCCTGGTGTTGGCGGCGAGGTCGGCCTTCAGCCAGTTGAGCTGGGCGGACTGGTCGAAGGAGTTGGAGTCGAGGGCGACGAAGTGCCAGTTGCCCTCGTCGAAGCTGTAGTAGCTCTTGCCCTGCGGGTAGGCGATGCTCCCGAAGTACGACTTGTAGCCGGCGAGCGGGCCGGCCGGGTCGTACGTCTCGTGGTTGCCCGGTACCGGCCGGGTCCGGGACTTGAAGGCGCCCCAACTCTTGTCGTAGTAGGCGCGGTAGTCGGACAGCCGGGCGTCGTCGTACTGGTTGTCGCCCATCGTCAGATAGAACCTTGGGTCGATGCGCTGCGCGAGCGCAGCCGTCTTCGGGTGCGCGCAGCCGCTGTCGGACGCCGTGCACTGCGCGGCGATGTCCCCTGCCGCGACGACCGTGAAGGAACCGCCCGGCGGTGGCCCGTCCCCGACGGTGCCGTACACCTCGGCCTCGAAGAGCGAGTAGCCGTACGAGGTGCCGCGCGCGGTGCCCTGGACGCGCAGGTAGCGGCCCTTGCCGGACAGACCGGTCCAGTCGTCGACCCCGCCGTTGCCGGCGCCCTCGACGGCGAGCGGGGTCCAGGCGGCGCCGTCGGCGGAGACCTCGACGCGGTACGCCTTGGCGTAGGCGGCCTCCCAGGTGAGCCGGACCCGCGAAATGGTGGCCCCGGCGCCGAGGTCGACCCGGATCCACTGCGGGTCCTTGCCCTCGGCGCTGGCCCAGCGGGTGGCGGGGTCGCCGTCGAAGGCGTTCTTCGCGCCCAATGAGGAGGACTCGGCGGAGGAGGCGGTGGCGGGCTTCCCACGGGATATGAGGGGGTCGGCGGCGGCCCCGGCCCGGCCGGGCCAGGCCAGGAGGAGCCCGCCGACGAGCGTGAGTGCGGCGAGGCCGGTGAGGCCGGTGAGGAGGAGGGTGCGAAGTCTGCCGCGTAACAGAGGGGGATGAGCGGAGGCGTTCAGGCGCATACCTGGAACTCCCTGCCTTGAGGGGCGGCGAGAGCTGGACACTGGTGCGGGACGCCGCACCCGCCCGCGGACGGGCAGGGGGCGGCACCACGGCGGCCGGGTCAGAGCTCTCACTGAGCGCGTCATGCCCGTGGGGGTGGGCACCGCGCCAAGCCGCCGCCCGGGACACTAACAGGAAGGAAAGTTTCCTACCAGTGCTCGCGCAACACCTGGCCGAGAGCCGCCGACCGGTAGGCTCGTCCGCATGGACCGGTCGGACGAGTCCCCGTCGTACTGCCCCGCACCCGCCGAACCCGCGCCCGACGGCCGGGTGGCGGGACCGCCCTACGCGGACTGCCCGCAGTGCGGCAAGCCCACCGAGTACGGGGTCGCCACCCCGGGCGTGGTGCTCTGCCCCGTGTGCGAGTGGCAGGAGGCCCAGCGCACCGCCTGCTCGGGCTAGAGCTTGGCGTCGAAGTGATCTCGGATTGTGGATCATGGAGGGGTGGTGCGTCGCCATGAACTGTCCGATGCCGAGCGGGAACTCATGCAGCGCCGCGTGACCGACGGCGGCCGCCGAGCGTCTGCTCGCCGCCCGCCCGCGGACGGTATCGGGAGCCGGGCGCTCAGGATTCCTGGACCAGGAGCCCGGTGGGTCACCCTGAAGTCGAGAAGGTGAGGTCAACCGTTTCGATTAGATTCACCCGTATGAACGTCACCCCTATGAACTCGGCGGCCCAGGCGTACGACACGGAGTTCCGGGTGCGGGGGCTGCGCGAACAGGGCTGGGGCCGTGGCCTGATGGCCGTGGCCGTACTCATCTGGCTGTGGCTGGGGTACTTGCTCGTGTTCCCCTTCAGCGTCGACGGCCACCGCGGTGCTGTCGAGTGCGAGTCCCGCGCCTTCCACGAGACCGGATACCTCCGCGAGTCCTACCTCGTGGACGAGGGCGACACCTGCGACGGCGCGCGCGACTGGGGCCCGATCACCGCCGGCCTGCTGCTCTCCCTCCCCTTCGCCATCGGAGGTGCCGGCCTGTTCGTGTCGGGTACCGCGACGGTCCGCACCGCCGCGTACGCCGCGGACATCGCCCGCCTGAACATCGACGAGTAGTCCTGGACCCCGTCCGGCCGGGCCGGGGTGCCTGCCGAGGAGTTCAGGGGTCCGGTCACCGTTTCCTACCGGGCCTCACCGACCCGGTAGAGGCGGCCGCCCGAGCCGTCCGGGCCTGCGGCTGCTGCCCCTCCACCGGCAGGCGGGGGAACCTCGGTCGGGCAGGTAGCCGCCGCGCATCAGGTCCGTCCGCGGCATCTCGTCGACGCATGGCCCGCACGGATCCAGCGCGGTCGGTCGCGGCAGCTTGCATGTCGTGCCGGGAGGTGCGATTCCGGCAGGATCCGGAAGGCAGGGCCCAGGCCCCAGGGGTCGCGCCCGCGCTATTTGCCGATCAGCTCGGAGACCTTCACGAACCGGTAGCCGCGCTTGCGCAGCTCCGGGACGATCCGCTGGACGGCCTCCTCCGTGACCGGGGCCGCGCTGCGCGTGCAGTGCATGACCACCACCGAGCCGGGCTTCACGCCGTCGAGCACCTGCTCGGCGACGGCGACCGGGTCCTTGGCGAAGGCGTCCCCGCTGACCACGTCCCACTGGACGGCCGTGACCTGGGCCGTGGACAGGGCCCGCAGCGCCTGGTCGTCGTAGCAGCCGCCGGGGAAGCGGAAGTACGGGACGGTGTTGACGGCGCCCGCCTTTTTGAAGGCGGCGAAGGCCCGGTCGACGTCGGCGCGGGCGGCCGCGCCGTCGAGCGCGGGCAGCCCGTAGCAGGGGGACTTGAAGGCGTGGTGGCTGTACGAGTGGTTCGCGATCTCGAAGTTCGGGTCGGTACCGATCGACTTGGCCTGGTCCGGGTACTCCTCGGCCCAGCGGCCCGTCATGAAGATCGTCGAGGGCACCTTGAGGGTGCGCAGGGTCGAGATCAGCGCGGGGTTGTCGAAGTGCTCCCCGTCCGCGGCGCGCGGCCCCTGATCGGAGGTCATGTCGGCATCGAAGGTCAGCGCCACGGTCTTGTCCGTCCGCTGCTTCGACCGTTCGAAGACGGCGGTCAGGCCGTTCGGGCCGGGCGCCATGGTCGGGGGCTTGGCAGGCGCACCGGCCTGCGGGGACGCGGCGGGCGCTCCGGCGGCGGACGTCGAGGCGGAGGCCGAGGCGGAGGGGGTGCCCATACGGGCCTCGCGGCCGGCGTCCGGCGCCCCGGCGCCGCCCCCGCATCCCGCGAGCGCGGCGCCGAGCACCGCCGTGGCGGCTGCGGCAGCTACTTTTCGTACGGAATTGGTCACGTACGTAAACTATATGACTAACTGATCAGAAGAATGAACGACAGGCGGTCAGGCGGAACTCACCTCGCCAGCAGCCTCCTGCGGCACTCCTCGACGTCGAACTCCCCCTTCGGATACTGCGGATCGATGTCCTCCAGGTGCTCCCGCAGCAGTGTGCTGATCGCCCAGTTGCGGTACCACTTGCGGTCCGCGGGCACCACGTACCAGGGCGTCGCATCGGTGGAGCAGCGCTTCAGCGCCACCTCGTACGCCTCCTGGTACGCGGGCCACATGGTGCGCTCCTCGATGTCGCCCACGTTGAACTTCCAGTGCTTGTCCGGGTTGTCCAGCCGCTGCAGGAGCCGGGTCCGCTGCTCCTCGTAGCCGATGTGCAGGAAGACCTTCACCAGGGTCACGCCGTCGTCCGCGAGGGCCTTCTCGAACCGGTTGATCTGGGCGTACCGGGCGCGCACCCGGTTACGTGGCACCAGCTCGCGGACCCGGGCGATGAGTACGTCCTCGTAGTGGGAGCGGTCGAAGATGCCGATCTCGCCCGGCCGGGGGAGCTCCTGCTCGATCCGCCACAGGAAGGGGTGGCCCAGCTCCTCCTCGGTGGGCGCCTTGAAGGCCTTGATCCGGCAGCCGGAGGGGTTGAACAGGCCGATCACGTGCTTGAGGGTGCCGCCCTTGCCGCTGGTGTCCATGCCCTGGAGGACGAGCAGCACCCGGCGGCGGTCGCCGGCGGTGCTCGCCGCGTACAGCTGCTCCTGGAGGGAGCCGAGCGGCTGCGCCAGCAGAGCGGTGGCGGCCACCCCGGCCGCCTTGTCGGCGGGGCCGCCGGGGGTCGCGGAGGGGTCGCGGCGGCCGAGGTCCGGCCGTTCGCCCGGGGTGACGCGCAGCAGCTCCCGCAGCGGGCGGGCCCCGGAGCCCTCGGCAGCGGACCGCTTCCCGGGCTTCCCGGACTTCCCTGGCTTGGAGTCCTTCGCGCTCTTCGCGGTCTTCGCGGGCTCGGCGGATTTCTCCCGCATCTCCCGTTCTTCCGGCCTCCCCTGCCGCTTCTCGGACGACTTCGCCGGTTTCCGCTTCTCGCCCCGCTTCTCGTTCTGCTTCCCGGCCATCGCTGACCACCCCAATCCCGTCGGTTCCGTACGATCTTCCGGCAGACCGAACGGGAGCGCGAGATCAGTGCCAGGGTCCCGTCACCGCGAACGTGGTCCCCGGCGCGTAGGCGTTCACGAACATCGTCCGCCCGTCGGGGGAGAAGGTGACCCCGGCGAACTCCCCCCACTCCGGGGCCCCGGAGCCTGCGATGTCCTCGGCGTTGCGGGCCATCGGGTAGACCTCACCGCCCTCCGTCACCCCGAAGACGTACTGCGCGCCGCCGCCGTCCTCGCACACCATCAGTCCGCCGTCCGGGGCCAGGCAGATGTTGTCGGGGGAGTCCCCGGGCAGCGCGATGTCGGCGGCCGGGCCGAAGCGCACGTCCAGGCGGATCGTGGAGCGCCGCGGGTCGTGGAACCACACCTGCCCGTGGTGGTCGGCGGCCGCGCCCTCACCGCTGCGCGCGAAGCTGGACACGAAGTGCACCCCGCCGTCGCCCCAGTAGCAGCCCTCCAGCTTCTGCGCGTGGGTGATCCCGCCGGGCCCGAAGTCCTGGAGCCGGATCGGCGTCCCGGCCGCCGAGGGGTCGGGTACGGGCACCCACTCCACCTGGAACTCCGCCCCGGGCTCGTCCACCACCGCCAGGTCCGCGAGCCCCGGCACCCGCAGCGCCTCCAGCCGGCCCCCGGCCCGCAGCGAGCCGAGCCCGCCCAGCGGTCGCTCCGGCAGGAACCGGTAGAACAGCCCGAACGGCCGGACGAAGGCGTCCTCGGTCTCGTAGACGACCCCGCGGTACGGGTCCACGGCGACGGCCTCGTGCGCGAAGCGGCCCATCGCGGTGAGCGGCACCGCGCCCGAGCGGCGCGGGTCGGCCGGGTCGACCTCGAAGACGTAGCCGTGGTCGCGGCTGTAGCCGGAGGTGCCCGCGCGGTCCTCGGTCTCCTCGCAGCTCAGCCAGGTGTTCCAGGGGGTGCGGCCGCCCGCGCAGTTGACGGCGGTGCCGGCGAGGGCGACCCGCTCGCCGGTGACCCGCCCGGCCGCGTCCAGCTCCAGGGCGGTGCAGCCGCCGAGGGCCTCGGGGTCGTAGGTCAGCCCCGGGACCGCGGGGACGCGCAGGGCGGCGGTGGTGCGGTTCTCGTGGTTGCGGACGAGGCGTACGCGGCCGCCGTCGGCCCCGAAGGCGGCCATGCCGTCGCAGTTGGCGGGTACGGGTCCCTCGCCGGAGCGCAGCGGCTCGCCGGCCCGGGACAGCACCCGGTACGTGAACCCCGCGGGCAGGTCGAGCAGCCCGCGCGGATCGGCGACCAGCGGCCCGTACCCGCGGTCGGTGCGGGGGGTCCGCGGGGCCCGGGCGGCGGCGGCCCGGGAGCCGCCCCCGGCGAACAGGGCGCCGAGGGCACCGCTGAAGGTGATCCCGCCCGCGGCGAGCAGGCTGCGTCGGGTGAGGGACATCGGCGGCTCCCGGCGCGGCATCAGAGCGACGGCTTGGGGCGGGTGGTACCCGGAAGGCAGGTCACCGCCCGGTTGAAGGTCTCGAACAGGCCGTCGGGGTTCTTCTTCCAGAGCCACATGTGCAAGGCGTAGTGCACGGGCTGACCGGGGAAGTTGCCGGGCTTGGGGCCCTTGAAGGGGATGCCGAACAGGGTGGGGCGGTCGTCGTCCGTCGTCAGCTTCTGGTCGCGGTCGTAGACCAGCCACTGGACCGCCACGAGCCGTTTGCCGCCGCGCCCGTCGTCCTCGTAGAACAGCGCGGCGGGCTTCCTCGGGTCGAGGGAGTTGTCGTACTTGTGGTTGAAGTGCGGGTAACCGAGCGCGCCCGGGCCCGCCTTGTCGACGACGCAGTACTGGTCGGGCTTGTAGCCGTCCGCCACGGCGTTGGCGTGCACCTGATACCGGGCGGTCGCCGCGTACGTGAGGGCCCGGTCGCCCTGGGCCCGGCCGGGGCCCGGGTCCGCGGCGGCGAGCGGAGCGGCGACGGCCGCCAGGGTGAGCGAGGCGGCTGCCGTGAGGGCCAGGGCGAGACGACGGGCCATGCGCGGGCTCCTTGTGACGGGCTGGCTGGGGCACCTGCAGCCCTTCCCCGGGCCGCCGCGCCCGCCACACACTCGGCCCGGACGGGCGACCGCCGATCGGCTGACGGTCGCCCGGACCCGTACCCCGACCCGACCCGGCACCCGCCGCCGCCGGCTCACTCGAACGGGAACGGCGTCGTTTCGCGACGTACCCGCGCGGGGAACCGGTGTTGTCCCCAGCAGGCGAGTGCGACGGAGGGTACGGACCATGGCGCAGCAGGAGGCGGCACCGGACGGCGGCGGAGAGCTGCACGAGATCGTGTCGGCCGTGTCCAGGGGCGCGCCGGAGTACCGGCAGTGCCCCCATCCGATGTACGCCGCCCTGCGCGAGCGGGATCCGGTGTGCCGGCTGACCCCTCCCCACGGGATCGACACGTACCTCATCACCCGTCACGACGACGCCCGTGAGGCGCTGTCGGACCCCCGCTTCAGCAAGAACATGCACGGCGCCATCGACACCTACCACGCGGTGTACGGCAGCTTCTTCGACGCCCTCGACGACAACGTGCTCTTCTCCGACCCGCCCCGGCACACACGGCTGCGCCGCGTCCTGCGGAGCGCCTTCACCCCCCGACGGGTGGAGCAGATGCGTCCGAGGATCACCGAGATCGCCGAGCACATCCTCCGCGAGTGCCGCGAGGCGGGCACGGTCGACCTCATGGCCTCGTTCGCGTTCCCGCTGCCCGTCGCGGTCCTGTGCGAACTGATGGGCATCCCCCAGGAGGACCGCCCGGAGATCCTGGAGCAGTTCGCGGTGGTGACCCGCTCCCGCTTCGACCCCAGCAGGAAGGCCGAGCTGAAGGCGGCCGAGGAGCGTCTGCAGCACCGGTTGGAGCGGCTCATCGCGGACACGCGCGCGCACCCGTCGGACTCCTTCCTCAGCGACCTCCTCCAGGGGGAGGAACAGCTGGAGGATCCCGAACTGGTCGCGTCGCTGTGGGTGCTGTTCTTCGCCGGCCACAAGACCACCGCCTACCAGATCGGCAACTCCGTCCTCAACCTGCTGCTGCGCCCCGATCAGGCGGCCCTGCTGCGCGAGGACCCCGCGCTCGTCCCGCGGGCGGTCGAGGAGATGCTGCGCTTCGAGGGCTCGGTGGAGACCTCGACCTTCCGGTACGCGACGCAGGACGCCGAGATCCGGGGCACGCGGATCCCCGAGGGCTCCCTCGTGCAGATCGCGATCTCCTCGGCCAACCGGGACCCCGAGAAGTTCGACCTCCCCGACGAGTTGGACGTGACCCGCGAGGGCCTGCAAGGTACGCACCTGGGCTTCGGGCACGGCACCCACTACTGCCTGGGGGCGCCGCTGGCACGGCTCGAACTCGAGATCGCGCTCGCCACCCTCCTGCGGGAGTTCCCGGACATGGAGCTCGCCGACGCGCGCGAGACCGGGAAGGCATGGCTCAAGGGGCCGGTGCCGGCGTTCCGGGGCCTCGAACACCTCCGGCTCGTCCTGGTGCCGGAGCGGGAGCGGGAGCCGGCCCCGGTCCGACCCGACGCGGATCCGGGCGAGGCGTCCCTGGCCTCCGTGGCCTCCGGTACGTAACCCAGACCCGATGGGCGGTGGATCGGCATGACGGATTCCATGAGTACCTCCGCACTGCGCCTCCTTGGGACGCCGGCGGACGAACTGCGCATTGCCGCGGTGGGCACCAGCGAGGTCATCCGGGTCGCGCACGGTCCCTCCGCGCCGGGCACGGACGCGGCGCGCACGGTCCATCCGAAGATCGACATGCATCATCACTTCTGCGCGCCGCAGTGGCGCGACTGGGCCGCGCACCACGAACTGATCAACCCGGACCGGCTGCCCCCGTGGTCCCGGCTCGACACCGAGGCGGCGATCCGTTTCATGGACGACGCGGGCATCACGACCGCCGTCCTCAAGCCGATGCTGCCGGCGCGCTACCGGTCGTCGGCGCAGCTGCGCGAAGCCATCAACATCACGCTGCAGTCGATGATCGAGGTGGCGCAGTCGCATCCGGGACGGTTCTCGTACTACGTGCCGCTCTTCCTGGACGACGCGGAGGCCTCGTCCTGGGCCGTACGCCGTGGGCTCGGGCAGCTCGGGGCCGTCGGGGTGAACGTGACGGCCAACTACGGGGGCGTCTACCTCGGCGATCCCGCCTACGACCGGCTGTTCCACGAGCTGAACGAGTTCTCCGCCGTGGTGGACACCCACCCCCACAACCTTCCGGACGGCCCGTGCGGCCCGCCCGGTGGGTCCGGTCCGACGTCCGGCCCGCCGTCCGGCCCCGGTGCGTCGGGTCCGCCCGGTGGGTCGACGGTCCCGGGTATCCCGAACTTCATGTGCGACTTCCTGCTGGACACCACGCGCGCCGCCGTGAACATGATCAGCAGGAGGACGCTGGACCGCTTCCCGGACATCTCCGTCGTCCTGCCGCACGCCGGGGGCTTCCTGCCGTACATCGCGACGCGCCTGCAGGCTCTCGGGCGGTTCTGCGAACCGCGTGTCGAGCCCGCCGCCGTCCGTGACCACCTGAGCCGCTTCTACTACGACACGGCAGGCCCCATGGCGCCCGCCGCGACCCTGCTGGAGCACGTCCCGGCCGACCACATCCTCTTCGGCACGGACTGGCCCGCCGCCCCCGCCGACACGGTCACGGACCTGGCGCTGCCCGCCCTGGAAGCCGACCCGGCCTTCACCCCGGAGCAGCTGCGGGGGATCTACCACGGCAACGCGCTGCGCCTGATCCCGCAGCTGGCGACCGCCTGACGGGGGGTGCGGGCCGCGGTGCGCGGCCCGCACCCCCGCCGGAGCGGAAGCGGGAGCGATCAGACGAGCTTGGCGCTCAGGGTGATCGTGGTGCCCGTCAGCGCCTGGCTGACCGGGCAGTTCGCCTTGGCGTCCTCGGCCGCGGCGGTGAACGCGTCGGCGTCCAGGCCCGGTACCTCGCCCTCGGTGGTGAGGTGGATGCCGGTGATGCCCTTGCCGGGCACGAAGGTGACGGCCGCCGACGTGGTCAGCTTGGCCGGCGGGTTGCCCGCCTTCGCGAGGACGTTCGAGAAGGCCATGTTGAAGCAGCTGGAGTGCGCGGCGGCGATGAGCTCCTCCGGGCTGGTCCGCCCGTTCGCCACCTCGTCGGTGCGCGCGGGCCAGGAGACCGGGTAGCTGCCGAGGCCGGACGAGTCGAGGGTGACGACGCCCTTGCCCTCGAGCAGGTCGCCTTCCCAGACGGCGTGTGCGTTACGTGTGGCGGCCATGGTGGATCCCTTCGAAGATGTGGGAAACGGCCGGGCTCCCGAAAGAGCCCGGCGTCCCCAAACCTACTGGGAGACCAGGGGCTTCGCGTCGCGCGCCAGGGCGGTGAGCCGCGATATGGCGCGGAAGTACTTCTTCCGATAGCCGCCGTTCAGCATTTCCTCACTGAACAGCTTGTCGAAGGGGACACCCGAGGCCAGCACCGGGATCTCGCGGTCGTACAGGCGGTCGGCCAGTACCACCAGCCGCAGCGCCGTCGACTGGTCCGGCACCGGGCCGACATCGGTCAGGCAGACCGCCGTGAGGCCGTCGGTCAGCGCGCCGTAGCGGCTGGGGTGCACCCGGGCCAGGTGTTCGAGCAGGCCGGGGAAGTCGTCCAGGCTCGCGCCCTCGGTCGCGTACGCCGCCTTGGTGACCTGCTCGTCGGAGAAGGGCGCCGGGGCCTCGGGCAGACCGCGGTGGCGGTAGTCCTGGCCGTCGATCCGCAGCGGCCGGAAGTGCGCCGACAACCCCTGGATCTCGCGCAGGAAGTCGGCGGCGGCGAAGCGGCCCTCGCCGAGCTTGCCGGGCAGCGTGTTGGAGGTGGCGGCCAGCGCCACACCCTGCTCGACGAGGCGTCTGAGCAGCGAGGACACCAGGACGGTGTCGCCCGGGTCGTCCAGCTCGAACTCGTCGATGCACAGCAGCCGGTGTCCGCCCAGGGTCTGCACGGTCTGCTGGAAGCCGAGCGCGCCGACCAGGTTGGTCAGCTCCACGAAGGTGCCGAAGGCCTTGAGCGCGGGCTCGGCCGGGGTGGCGTGCCACAGGGAGGCCAGCAGGTGGGTCTTGCCGACGCCGTAGCCGCCGTCGAGGTAGACCCCGCGCGGGGCGGTGGGGGCGGCCGGCTTCTTCGAGAACCAGCGCTTCTTGCCGGCGCCGCTGGCGTGCGCGCCGCCGAGACCGGCGGCGAAGCCGCTCAGCACGGTGACGGCCTCGGCCTGGCTGGGCTGGGTCGGGTCCGGGTCGTACGTGTCGAAGCGCACCGAGTCGAAGCGCGGCGGCGGCACCATCTCGGCCACCAGCCGCTCGGCGGGCACCCGCGGCTCGCGCGCGCAGAGGGCCTGGGGGCCCGCGTCGGCTATGGGCGGCCGGCCGGAGGTGTAACCGGAGGTGGAGAGAGATGTCGACACAGCTCTCAACTCTACGGGGCGTGGCACACTGCACCGATGCGACGCCTGTTCCCTGTGACCGATCAGACATCAGCCTCGCCCCAGGACCTGGCCGACCGGGAGTGGTCGCTCGACGAGCTGGCGGAGGCCTACGCGTACCCGGAGCTGGCGGCGGACGGCCACTGGCTCCGGGCGAACATGGTCTCCACCCTGGACGGGGCGGCCCAGCACGACGGCCGCTCGCAGCCCATCTCCGGCGAGACCGACATGCGGATCTTCGGCACCCTGCGGGCGCTGGCCGATGTGGTGGTCGTCGGCGCGGAAACGGTTCGCCAGGAGGGCTACCGTCCCGCCCGCGCCCGGGAAGCCTTCGCCGCCCGCCGGGCCGCCTCCGGGCAGGGCCCGGCCCCCGCCATCGCCGTGGTCACCGCGAGCCTGGACCTGGACTTCTCGCTGCCCCTGTTCACCTCGCCGCTGGTGCCGACCCTGGTGGTCACCGGAGCCGCCGCGCCCGCCGCCCGGGTGGCCGAGGCGGTCGGGGCCGGGGCCGAGGTCGTGGTGGCCGGTGAGGGCGCGGGCGTGGACACCGCCCGGGCGGTCCGGGAGCTCGCCGCGCGCGGGCTGCGCCGCCAGCTCACCGAGGGCGGGCCCCGGCTGCTGGGCCAGTTCGTGGCCGCCGACGCGCTGGACGAGCTGTGCCTGACGATCTCCCCGATGCTCGCGGCGGGCGGGGCCCAGCGGATCGCCGGCGGCCCTTCCGTCACGGTTCCGCACCGGCTCGCGCCCGCGTGTGTACTGGAAGAGGCCGGGTTCCTCTTCACGAGCTACCGTCGGATCTGACAAGGCCCGGAATTTGTCGTTCCGCTTTGCTTCCGCTGGGCACATAACTGGGCAGGTATGTCTGCGCAGGCCCCGTGCGACAGCGGGGCAGGATGGTTTCCGCAGGGGTCGGCCGGCCGGCCTCGGCCCATGAAGGAGAGGGCGTCCGTGTTCACGAGCGTATTGATGATCGAGCAGCCGTTGACGGCGGTGGACGTGGACTTCGTCACCACCCTGCACGGGGACGACGCGGTCTCCTTCATCGTCCTCATGCAACCCCGGGGCGACCAGGACCGACTGCTGCGCGCCATCGACGACGTAGCGCTCGGTGAGCTCCCCGAGGCCATTCACGAGGGTGACGAACCCGAGGGCGACGATGCCCTCGGCCCCGCCGCACACGCCCTCGCGCACTCCCTGAACGCGCTGCGCGCCAAGGGCGCCAAGGCCGTCGGGCAGATCATCGAGGACCACCCGCTCGACAAACTGAAGACCGTCGTGGACGAGCACGGCGCCGACGAGGTGATCGTCCTGACCGCCCCGCACTTCGTGGAGGAGTTCTTCCACCGGGACTGGGCCTCCCGCGCCCGTCACAAGGTCGGCGTTCCCGTGCTCAAGCTCTTCGCCCACAACGAATAGGCTTGGGGCCAGTCAGAGCCTCACGCGCACCCGCAAGAAACACGATCCTGGAGCGACCTGAATGAAGCCCGGCCTGCCGACCGCCATGGAACGGCCCCACTTCATCGGCATCGGCGGCGCCGGCATGTCCGGCATCGCGAAGATCCTGGCCCAGCGCGGAGCGCAGGTGGCCGGCAGCGACAGCCGCGGTGACTCCGAGACCACCGAGGCGCTGCGCGCCCACGGCGCCACGGTGCACGGCGGACACGCGGCCGACAACCTCGCCGCCGACTCCACCTGCGTGGTCGTCTCCAGCGCGATCCGCGCCGACAACCCCGAGCTGGCCCGCGCCGCCGAGCTGGGCATCCCCGTCGTGCACCGCTCCGACGCGCTGGCCGCCCTGATGGACGGGCTGCGGCCGATCGCCGTCGCCGGCACGCACGGCAAGACCACCACCACCTCGATGCTCGCGGTGTCCCTCTCGGCCCTGGGCCTGGACCCCTCGTACGCCATCGGCGGCGACCTGGACGCCCCCGGCTCCAACGCGCACCACGGCGAGGGCGACATCTTCGTCGCCGAGGCCGACGAGAGCGACCGCACCTTCCACAAGTACACCCCGCAGGTCGCGATCATCCTCAACGCGGAGCTCGACCACCACGCGAACTACGCCTCCATCGACGAGATCTACGAGTCCTTCGAGACCTTCGTCGGCAAGGTCGTGCCCGGCGGCACCCTCGTCGTCGCCCACGGTCAGGAGGGCGCCGCCGAGATCGCCCGCCGCGTCGCGGGCAAGGAGGGCCTCACGGTCGTCACGTACGGCGAGGAGGAGGGCGCCGACGTCCGCATCACCAAGATCACCCCGCGCGGCCTGACCAGCGAGGTCACCGTGATCCTGGACGGCCGGATGCTCACCTTCACCGTCTCGGTCCCCGGCCGCCACTACGCGCACAACGCCGTCGCGGCCCTCGCCGCGGGTGTGGCGCTCGGCATCCCGGCGCACAACCTGGCGAGCGCGCTCGGCAAGTACACCGGCGTCAAGCGCCGCCTCCAGCTCAAGGGCGAGGCCGCGGGCGTCCAGGTGATCGACTCCTACGCGCACCACCCCACCGAGATGACCGCCGACCTGGAAGCCATCCGCGGCGCCGCCGGCGACTCCCGGATCCTGGTCGTCTTCCAGCCGCACCTCTTCTCCCGCACCCAGGAGCTCGGCAAGGAGATGGGCCGGTCGCTGGCCCTCGCCGACGCCTCCCTGGTCCTGGACATCTACCCGGCCCGCGAGGACCCGATCCCCGGCGTCACCAGCGAACTCATCATCGCGGCCGCCAGGGCGGCGGGAGCCGACGTCACCGCCGAGCACGACAAGGCGGCCGTCGCCGACGCCATCGCGGGAATGGCCAAGCCCGGTGATCTCGTTCTCACCATGGGCGCGGGTGACGTCACGGACCTCGGTCCGGCCATCCTCGCCCGGCTGTCGAGCTGAAGGTACGAGGGAGCGGGAGAGTCATGTCCTACGAGGTCGAGAAGACGGACGAGCAGTGGCAGGCGGAGCTGACCCCGTCCGAGTACCAGGTACTGCGCCTGGCGGGCACCGAGCCGGCCTTCCGAGGTGAATACACCGACACCAAGACCGAGGGCGTCTACTCCTGTCGCGGCTGCGGGTCCGAGCTGTTCCGCTCGTCGGAGAAGTTCGAGTCGCACTGCGGCTGGCCGTCCTTCTACGACCCGAAGGACACCGACGCGGTCGAGCTGATCGCGGACACCTCGCACGGGATGGTCCGCACGGAGGTCCGCTGCGCGAAGTGCGGCTCCCACCTGGGCCACGTCTTCGAGGGCGAGGGCTACCCGACCCCGACGGACCAGCGGTACTGCATCAACAGCATCTCCCTGCGGCTGTCCCCGACGGAGGGCTGACGCGCGCGCGGTCCCCGGGCCGCGCGCCCGAGCCGCCTCGACGAGCCCCGGACCCCGATGGGTTCCGGGGCTCGCGCGCACCCTGCCGGCGTCCTCACGCCTGCCCCGGGGGCCACCTCACCCCCTCCCGGCCTCGAAGGCCCGGACGACGGCGAGGCTGTCCTCGTAGACGTGGTGCCGGGTGACGAGGCCGTCCTCGACGGTGAGGTGCAGGGCGAACCGCGCGCGGTACGCGCGTCCGGTGGGCCGGGCGGTTCCACGGATCTCGCCGAGCACGACCGCGTCACGTCCGTCGACGAGGATGCGCTCGACCTCGGTCCCCGCGTCCTCGGGCACGTGGTACTCGGCGAGCTCGCGGTAGTGGGCCGCGGCGTCGGCCCGGGTGGACCGGTGCCGGATCCAGGGCGTGTCGGTACGACCGTGCTCGGCCTCCGGCCAGTCGAGCTTCCAATCGCCCCGCTCGGCGTACAACGCGGCGATGCGCTCGGGGTCGCCCTCGCCGATCCTGCTCAGCAACTCCTCGACCACGGTGCGCGTGTCCGCAGGTGCGGCTTCGAACATGGCTGACATGGCTGACCCCTCCGTCCCGGTTCCGCGCCCTTCGACGCGGCGAGACCGCCATCGTGCCCGTACGGGCATGCCGCGACGATTACCTCCGAGGTAAGGCGGGACCGGCCGGGCTCGGCCCAGGGGCAGAGCCATTCCTCGGCGGCCGGAACCCAACGGGGCGGCCTTGGTGTCGAGTACGTCGCGGTTCGATTCCGATCCGATCTCTGGCCTGCGATGATTTCCCGTAACTAGCACGCTTCGGGCTCGGAAGACACCTATCCGAAACTCCGCCATGTCTGGTTATGATCGGCCTCCCGCCGTCCCCCGCTCGCGAGGACCGATGTCTCCCACAGAACCCGAAGGCATACGACGGCAGTCGACGACCCGTCGGCGGCGCACCGTGCGTCTGCGCACCCTGCTCATCTGGCTGGCGGTGGTCCCCACCGTCGCGATGGGCACCCAAGTGACGGTGACCGCGGAGCGGTTGCTGGCCCAGTCGGAGAAGCTGCGGTCCGACGTGGCGGCCGCCGAACAGGTCGGCGCCCCGCTCTACACGCTCATGGTCGACATGCAGGCCGAGCGGACGGCGACCGCCGCCCGATGGGCGGGCAACGACGGGTCCGAGGGCGAACTGCGCGTCCGGCGCGAGGCCACGGACCTGGCCGCGGCCGAGTTCCGTCGACTGGCGGTCGACCCCTCGCGGTCCTTCTCCGAGGTGACCCGGCAGCTGGAGAAACTGGCCGAATACCGGCAGCGCGCCGATGCCCGCAGCGGCGCCGCCGACGGCACGCTGGCCTACTACTCCGAGGTGATCGGCAAGGTCATCCAGGTGTACCAGCAGGAGTTCAGCCACGCCGAGGACGCCGAACTCGCCCAGGCGAGCCGCCCCGTGGTGTCGATGCTCCAGGCCACCGAGATGGTGGCGCGCGAGGACACCGTCCTGGCCCTGGCCGGGCCGTCCGGGGAACTGACCTTCGTCGGCTACGACCAGTTCGTCAGCGCCCTGGGCGCCCAGCGGTACTTGCACGAAGCGCTGATCGTGCCGCACCTGACGGCCCGGGACCAGCGGTTCTACGAGCGGGTCGTGGGCTCTGCGGACTGGCAGACCAAGACACGCATCGAGAGCGCGGTCCTCTCCGGGCACAAGGACATCGTCTCGGGGATCAGGCTGCCCGCCGAGGTCGGCGGCTGGTCGTCCGCGCACGCCAACTTCTCGGTGCAGATGACCACGCTCAACATCGACCTGGCGCGCTCGGTGCTCGCCCGCGGCGAGGCCAAGGCCGGGGAGCTGCAGACCGAGGTCGCCTGGCTGATCGGGGGCAGCGCCGGCGGGCTGCTCGCCGTGGTGGTCGTGGTCTTCTTCACCACCCGGTCGGTGCTCCGCCGCCTGAACGACCTGCACGAACGCACGGTGACCGTCGCCGAGGAGACCCTTCCCGACGTCGTCGCCCGGCTCCAGCGCGGCCAGTCCGTGGACCCGGACGCCCTGCCGGCCGTGACCGGGGACCGGGACGAGGTCGGACGCATCAGCGACGCCTTCGCCCGGGCCGTCGAGGTCTCCGTCGACGGACACCGCCGACTCGCCGCCGAGCGCCACGGATTCGGCCTGTTCGCCTCGGGCATCGCCTCGCGCACCGGAAACCTGGTCAGCCGCCAGCTGAGCCTCACCGAGGACCTCCAGGACACCTTCGGCCACGACGAGGCGCTGCTCGCCGAGCTGATGCGGGCCGACCAGCTGACGGTCGGCATGCGGCGGCAGATCGAGAACCTCCTCATCCTGGCGGGCGGCGAGGTCCCCGACCCGCACACCGAGCCCATGCGGGTCGCCGACCTGCTGCGCGAAGCGGCCGCGGAGGTCGAGGACTTCCGGCGCATCGAGCGCCAGGCCCTGGACGAGACCAGCGTGGAACCGAGCGCGATCAGCCAGATCAGCCACCTGCTCGCGGAGCTGCTGGACAACGCCACCCGCTTCTCCCCGCCGAAGTCCAAGGTGGTCATCCGCGCCGAACTGGTGACGGACGGCCTGTCGGTCGAGATCGAGGACCGCGGGCCGCGGGTGAGCCCGGAGCGCTACGAGGAGATGAACGGGCGCCTGCACGAGGCCCCGCCGTACTCCGTGCTGGCGCAGAACGCGCACCGGCTCGGCCTCTTCGTGGTCGGGCACCTCGCCGACCAGCTCCGCGCGACGGTCACCCTGCGCCGCTCGGTGTACGGGGGCACCTCGGCGGTGGTGATCCTGCCCAGGCAGCTGCTGGTGGCGACCGACCCGCAGGCCCCGCGCGAGATCGAGCCGCAGCCCCGGGTCCTGGAATTGCTCCCGGCCCCGGCCCCGGCCCCGGCCGCCTCCGGGTCGAGCGTGTCCGCGGTAGGCGAGTCCGCAGCCGAGCCCGCCCCCGCCCCCGAGCGTGCCCCGGAGCCCGAGCCGGTCGTGCACACGAGCGCCGGGCTGCCGAGCCGCCGTACGAAGGCACCTGTGGCGGTGGCCGTGCCCGTGCCCGCGCCCGCACTCGTACCCGTACCCGCACCCGGGGCGCGTCCGGCCCTCCCGGAGCGCGTCCCGCAGACCCACATCGCCGAACAGCTGCGCGAGCCCCGCGCGCAGGAAAGCGTGGTCCGGCCCGACACCGCGACACCCGAAGAGGTGGCCGATGCCTGGGCGGACTACGAACAGGGGACCCAGACAGTGGAAGAAGAGCTCCGACGGGATCAGCCATGACCACCTCATCGAACACCGCGGCATCCAACGACGCGATCTACAGCGTCCTCGACAACAACCTGAGCAGGATCGCCGGCGTCCAGGGAGCCGTGCTGCTCTCCAACGACGGCATCAAGCTCAGCGCCTACCTGCTGGACGAGCCCCAGGCCGAGCGCATGGCGGCCGCGGCCTCCGGCATCGCGTCCACGATGAAGGCGATATCCCGGGAGATCGACGGCGGTCGGGTCATCCGCCAACTGGTCGAGATGGACGACCGGTACCTCTGCATCGTCGGGTGCGGCGAGGGCAGCACGCTCATCGTGGTGACCTCCCGCAAGGCGCGGCTCGGGGAGCTGGGCGGCGAGGCCGTACGGACCGCCCAGGCGCTCGGCGAGTGGCTGGGCACCCCCGAGCGCGGCCAGCCGTCCGCGTAATGCCGCAGGACGAGCCACAGTCGCAGCCGACAGGCCGCCGCCGGACGCGGCTGTACGCCCTGACCGATGGGCGTACGGCCGCCGCGCACACCGTCCTCACCATGGACACCACCATCACGGCGGCGGCCGACGGCGAGGTGGACGGGACCCTGCCCACCGAGTGGCAGGAGATCCTCGCCATGTGCGCGCCGCCGGGCGGGCGGGCCGTCGCCGAGATAGCGGCGCGGATGCACATCCGACTCACCCCGATGACGCTGCTCCTCGGCGAACTCGCCGACCGCGGGCTGATCCACCACCGGCCGCCCCTGGCGGTCGCCGAGACCACCGACGTCCACCTGCTCCAGAGAATCAGGGACAGCCTTGCCCGGATATGACACGACCGCCCCGCGGGAACAGGAACAGCAAACGGCCCCGGTCAAGATCCTCGTCGCCGGTGGGTTCGGGGTCGGGAAGACGACCCTGGTGGAGACGATCTCCGAGATCGAGCCACTGCGTACGGAGGAGCGGCTGACGTCCGCCGGGATCGGTGTCGACGACCTCGACGGCATCGAGTCCAAGACGGTGACCACCGTGGCGATGGACTTCGGCCGGCTCACCCTCACCGACGCCGGTGTGGTCCTCTACCTGTTCGGCACGCCCGGCCAGGAGCGCTTCTGGTTCATGTGGGACGACCTGCTGAACGGGGCGCTCGGGGCGATCGTGCTGGTCGACACCCGGCGCCTGGACCGCAGCTTCCCGGCCGTGGACTTCTTCGAGAGCCGCGGACTGCCCTTCGTGGTCGGCGCGAACTGCTTCCACGGCGAACAGCCCTACACCGCCGAGGAGATCGGGGCCGCGCTGCACCTGCGGGATCCGAACACGCCCGTCCTGATGCTCGACGCCCGCTCCCGTACGGACGTCCGCGGCTCCCTGCTCGCGCTGCTCGACCTGCTCATCGCCAAGGCGCAGGCCCCGGCGGCCGTCAGCGGCTGAGCTCCGGCCGGGATCCGGTCACCGAGGCCAGGTGGTCCGCCAGGTTCCGGTGCGGGGCCCAGCCCTGGGCCCGGGCCCGGCCGAGGTCCAGGACCACCGGGTGCGCCAGCTGGTCCACCGCGTAGCGGCTGAGGGCCGGTTCGGCCCCGGCCACCGTCGCCACCGCCTCCGCGATCCGGGCCGCCGCGCCGGCCACCGGCAGCGGGAGGTGCCGGATCCTGGCCCGGACGCCGTGGGCGCGCAGGACCGCGCGGACCGCCGCGTCACGGCCGTACGGCTCCCCGTCGGCGATGTTGTACGCGCCCGGCGTCCAGGCCGCCGCCAGCAGGCACGCACGCGTCAGGTTCTCCACCGCCGTGAGACTGAGCCGTACGTCCGGGCCGGGCAACAGCAGGGTGCCCGCCCGGACCCGGGACAGCAGCCGGGGCAGCAGGGTGGTGTCGCCCGGCCCGTAGACGGCCCGCGGCCGCAGCACCACCGCCCCGGCGGCCAGCGCCAGGTCCTCGCCCTCCGCCTTCGTCCGCCCGTAGGCGTTCAACTGCCCGGCGCGTGGGTGGCCCTCGTCGACCAGGCCGCGGTCGTGCCGGGGGTCGTAGACGCTGGCGCTGCTCACCCACACCACGGGCCGCCCGCCCGCCGCCCGGAGCAGCCGCCGCGTGCCGTCCACGTTCACCGCGCGCATCAGCGCCGCGGCCCGCGAGCCGGGGGCCGGATCGCCGACGGCCGCCGCGCAGTGCACCACCAGCTCCACGCCCGCCAGGTCCGGCGGCTCCGCGGCCGCGTCCCAGAAGCGGTGCGTGCCCACCGGGCCCGGCCTGCGGCCCAGGCACACCACCTCGGCGCCGGCCGCCGCGGCGGCCCGGGCGATGTGCCCGCCGCAGAAGCCGCTCGCGCCGGTGACCGCGATCACGCCAGGCTCCCGCAGGGCCCGGCCGCGCAGACACGCGCCTCGCGGTCCCCGGCCCGTACGGTCAGCACGCGCCAGCCAGGCAGCGCCGCCCCCCGGTCCACCCGGGCCCGGGTCACCACCGGCCGGTACGGGGCCAGCGCGCCCAGGACGTCGGCCAGTTGGGCCCGGGCGAGCCGGGCCCCGGGGCACGCGTGCGGTCCGGCGCCGAACACCAGCCGGTCCACGGCGGGGCCGGCGGGCCGCCGGGCGTCCGGGTCACGCCGGTGCGCC